>PMKA01000080.1 GCA_003157575.1 Opitutia bacterium | reverse complement strand
GCTTTCGGAATCGAGCATGAACTGTCCGGAGGTCACCACGCGCTCGCCTGCGCGAAGGCCGCCGAGCACCTGGTAGAGTCCTCCCTCGCTTCGGGCCCCCAGTTTCACGTCCCTCGGCTCGAACGATCCGCCGTCCAGCGCCACAAACACGGTGTTGTGTTCCCCGCTGCGGAGCACGGCCATGTCGGGCACAAGCACGGCGTCGTCGGCAAGCTGTGAAGCGAAACGCACGTCCACGAACATGCCCGGGCGCAGGGAGCCGTCGGGATTGGGCAGCACGATGCGGGCGGTGGCGGTGCGGGTCAGCTCCTCGACCTGCGGCAGGATCGTCTGCACCGTGCCGTCGATCGTCCGATCCCGGCCGTAGGTCGCGCGAATGGTCGCGGCCTGACCGTCGTGGATGAACGGCAGGTCCTTCTCATAAATCTGCGCGAGCACCCAGACGGTCGACAGATCGGCGAGACGATAGATGAGCTCGCCGGATTTCATCATCTGACCCTGGACCGCCATCTTCTCGATCACGACGCCATCGGAGGGAGCGCGAAACACGAACGTGCGCTGCGCCTCCTTCGTGCGGGCAAGCCCCGCGATGATGTCGGCCGGGACGTCAAAAAGCTGGAGCCGCGCGAGCGCGGCGCGTGTGAGCGGGCCGCCGTCCGCGCCTTCGCTCCTCAGGGCGACGAGGTAGTTGAGCTGCGCGTTGTAGAGATCGGGCGAATAGACATCGAAGAGCGGATCGCCGGCCTTGACCGCGGTCCACGTGCTGTTCACGAGGAGCTTTTCCAGCCAGCCGTCGAATTTCGTGGTGACGTCCCGCAGGCCCTGCTCGTTGTAGACGACGGTGCCGACCGTGCGAATCTCGCGGCGCACCGGGCCGTGCTCGACGAGGGCCGTCCTGAGATTCATGCGTTGGATGGTGCCGGCGTCGATCTGGATGCTGCTCTGCGCGGAGGAGTCTTCGTCCGCGTAGACGGGCACCATGTCCATCCCCATCGAATCCATGCCCGGCGTTGTTTTGACCTCACCGGGGATCATGGTGGACTTGTAGTACTTGATTTTGCGCTCGCCGGACGCCGCGGGTGTCCGGGCGGCAAGGCTTGCAGCCGCGACCGTATTGGCGCGCACCGGCTGGAGCTTCATGCCGCAGACCGGGCAGTCGCCAGGCTCGTCGCGGATGATCTGCGGGTGCATGCCACACGTATAGAGCTGCTTTTCCGCCAGCAGGCTTCCGGCCGCGATCAGCGCAAAAACGAGGGCAAGAAGGAAACGAAGGTGGACTCTCATGTTTTCAATGTGTTCAAGGCGCGGTTGAGGCATCGGCGGGCAGCGGATCACCCGGCGGGACGATGTCGGCGGTCATAAGCATCAGGTCTGTCGCGGCGATCTCGCGATCGCGCAGGGCGGCGATGCGCTCCCGGCGCATGTTGAGCGCCATCAGACGCGCTTCGGGAATCATCGCCGGGCCGGACATGCCGGTCTGATAACCCGCTTCAACGCTTGCGACGATCCGGTCCAGATTCGGCAGCGCCGTGCCGTCGATATAGGCGATCATCCGCTCGCTTTCGCGGACCATATAGAGCATCTGCGCAAGCTCGGCGGCCACGCTGAGCTGCTCCGCGCTCACGCGGGCGCCGGCGGCCCTGTTTCGCGCGGTGGCCGCGGAAATGTTGGCGGCAATCTTCTCCCGCCAGACCGGCAGCGTCACGGTTGCGGTTGGACGCAGCATCAGCGGGCTGGCCTTGAGGTCGACCATCGCGCCCAGGGAGAAGTCGGGCGTGCCGGCCTTTCGCGCAACCTCGACGCTAGCGACGGACATCTCGACCATCGCGCGCATCCGGCCCAGTTCGGGATTTGCCGCCTGCGCGCGCCGCCAGAGTTCGTCCTCGCCGGGAAGCTCCGTGGACACGAGCGTCGCCTGCGGCCAGACCGGATCCGGATCGCCCGGCAGGAGCCCGAGCGCGGACTTGAACCGCGTCCGGGCGGCGGCCAGGCGGTCGCCCAGCGAGGCAAGCTCGGTCCGCGTCTTTGCGATTTCATTTTCCAGCCGAAGGCGGGCCTCAAGCGTGGACATGCCGCGTCCGGTGACGTAATCGGTGTCGGCAAGGGCCACGGATTCTTCGAGCGAAGCGCCAGCGGCCTCGCCCAGGCGGGCCGACTCGTCGACAAAGGCGAGCTCGATCCAGGCTTTCCGGGCGTCGGCGGCCGCCGCAAGCACTGCGGAGACAAAATCCCGGTAATAGACGCCGCTGGAGGCCGCCGCCTCGCGTGCCATCGCCGAGCGTTTGCCCGGCGTCATGAGATCGAACATCAGCCCCGGCATGAAGCTCATCAACGTGTCCGTGACATCGGCCTGGAACGTGAATTGCGGATCCGGCAGCGCCCGGGCCGGGGCGATCGCGGCGACGGAGGCGCGCCATTCGTAATAGGCGGCTTCGACCTGCGGATGGTTGAGCACGGCGAAACGGACGAAGTCGGCCTGCGACGATCCGGCCGTCAGCGCAGGCAGCGCCGGCTTGTGTCCCGACGGGCGATAGGAGGCGCCGATCCGGTCGGCCTGCGCATTCGCCTGCCTTTCCGGGGCGGACGGTGCGACTGCGCAACTGGTGAGCAGCGCGCCCAGCGCGAGGGCCGGGATGAGTTTTTTGACGGATGACGAAGGCAGATTCATCGGGTCGACCCGCAGCGAGATTGGCTCGCCTGTGGGCGATTCCTGTGAGGTTTGGATGTCTTGTTTTCGGCAGGTTATACGCCGCAGATGGCCGCCATCCCTCGCGCTATTATTGGATAAAGCTGCGCAGATCATGTGCGATGGCCAGAAAAGGAGGAGAATTGCCGGTTGATATTTTGCGGCCGGGTCGGCTTGTTGCCGCAAAAACCAGGGCATCATGACAACCATTGAATGGCCGGAACGGGAGCTGGCGGTGGCGGAAATCCAGGGGCTTTACGGGCCGTTTACGTTCACCGAACGGCTCCTGCAAAAGATCTGGCTGCGCGGGGAGTTCGATGCCGCGCATGCATTGACCGAGGACGGGAGGGCGTTGCAAATCATGCATCCCGGGAGGTGGAATCTTCTGGGAGGTCCGGATTTCCGGCAGGCGCGCGTGCGGCTTGGCGGCCAGGAGATGACGGGCGATGTCGAACTGCACCTGCATGCGGAGGACTGGGCCGCCCACGCGCACGCATCCGACAGGGCATACGACCGGGTTGTGCTGCACGTGGTTCTCTTTTCGCCGCCCGCCGGCGGCCAGGCGCGGCGGGCCGACGGAACCCAGATCCCAACCCTCGTGCTGCTGCCGCTGCTTCTGCACGATCTTGAGGAATACGCCGCGGAGGATGCCGTGGAAACCCTGGCAAACCGGACGGACTGGCGGGCGGCCGAGGAGTTGTCGCGCATGCCGGCCGCCGAGGCGCGCGCCGTTTTGCTCTCGCAGGCCCGGGAACGCTGGCGTCAGAAGGTGCGTTTTGCGCGACGGCGGGTGGAGCGGCTGAACTGGGAGGGGGCGTGCCATCACGCCGCGCTTGAGATCCTGGGATATCGCTTCAACCGGACGCCCATGCTGAAGATCGCAGCCCGCGCGCCGCTCGCGGAATGGGCCGCGGCAAGGGTGGATGTTGGAAGTCTGTTCGCGGCCGAGGCGGGCTCCTGGAGCCTGCAGGGCGTGCGACCTGCGAACCATCCTAATCTGCGTCTCGGCCAGTATGCAGCGTGGAGCCTGGCGCAGCCCCAGTGGCCTGACAGACTGGTGAAGCTCGGCCAAAGCCTCCCGGTGGCCACAGGTGAGGACGACACCTGTGCGACTGCGGCTGCGCGCCGGCGCATGGCGATGCCCGTGCTGCGCGGCCGCTTTGCGCGGGAGATCGCGACGGAGGCGGTCGGCGGCACCCGGCTCGACAATCTCGTCTGCGACGGATTCCTGCCGCTGCTGGCGGCCAGGGTGGAGCCGGATCTGTTTCCATTCTGGTTCCACTGGTTTGTCGGCGACCTGCCGCCGAGGCTCGGAACGATTCTGAGGTCGCTGGGCGTCTTTGGCGGTCGCGACCGGCCCGCCTGCCACGGTATGGCGCAGGGGCTCCTCGGCTGGATGCTCGCGCGGGAGAACGCACCCCCGGTCGAGAGAGAGGAAGATAATCGGGGATCTGTTCGCCAATCTCAGCCTGCATAAGGTGTGTCGTCAGATTGTAGGAGCCTGCTCGCAGGCGATCGCGAGGAATGGTCCGCCGACGAGCGGCGACCCTACATTCGCAGGAAGGACACCGGCTGAATCGCCAGCGAGCAGGCTATCGCTGCATACGTCTCTCTGGGTTCGTGGGACTTTTGGCAGCCTGTCGGAACGCAAGCCCGACAGCCTCCCTCCCCGCATATTTCACACCGAAAATCGCGCCCTCGTCGCGTCTCCATGCTGGGAAATATCCGGGTTAGTGAAGCAGGTTGAGGATCATCACCGAAAGGAAGGTCCACAGCACCAGCGACGCGAGCTTGGCGGCCATGACGACGCCGATGGCGCGCGCCAGGGTGCAGGCGTGGGTCGTCTTCATGAGGACGAACAGCAGCACGAAATAGGAGATAGCCTGGTCGAGGAAGAGCAGCCGGCTGGTATTCCAGAACGCGAATGCGACCGCGCTGATGGCCGCCTGCGTGAACGTGTCCGCGACAGCGGGGAAGAACAGCTGCCCCCATTCGGCGTGGACGTCGCTCCACAGGAACGCGAGCTTCAGCACCACCACGGTGACGATGATGCGGAAGAGGAGGCCGACCACCAGGGCGTTCCAGAACACCGCGGGCGCCGGACTCAGGCCGGGCGGCCCCTTCTGCTGTTCGGCTGTGAGCTTCTCGATCTGGGCGGCGAGCTGACGCTGGGATTCCAGCTTTTCCTTCTCGAAGGGGGAGGGCTCGGCCGGTTCGGCGGGCTTGGGCTTCGGCGGGGTGGCGGCGGGCGCCGGCGGCTGTGGGGGAGTCTCGGAGGCCACGGGCACGTTGAGGATGCGCACAACCTTGTCGTTCTCCATTTCGATCCTGCCTCCCTTTTTGTAGAGCAGGATGACGCGGTGGCCCTGGGCCAGCACGGAGACCGGGCGCCCGAGCGCGATCTCGACGTCGGTCCGGCTCATCCCGTAGCGGACGCCCGCGGCGTCGAGGCACAGTGCAAGCCCAAGGAAGAGGAGGAGGAAGACGACGCTCTTGCCCACGGAAGCGAGCTTGGCGCGCCGACAGGATTGGGCAATGGCGGAATGCGGGGAATTGGCGGCGCGCGCAATTTCAAGCTGGAGGAGACGGCTGGGAAGCGCGAAATTGAGGGATGGCTAAGAAGCGCGTGGGCATTCTTTTTGGCGGGAAATCCGTCGAGCACGAGGTGTCGCTGCAATCGGCTCGCAATGTTTTCGAGGCGGTCGACCGGGAGAAATTCGACGTCGTGCTGATCGGCATCGACAAGGCGGGACAGTGGCATGTGTGCGCCCCGGAGCTCCTGGGGGCCGCCACTTCGCCGACTGCGGAGCTTGCGGCCGGCGCGGGCGGGGAGTCGCTGGCGCTGGTGCCGGGCGAAACGGAACGCGCCCTCGTCGGGGCGGATTCACAGCGCGGATTGCCGAGGCTCGACGTGGTTTTCCCCGTGCTTCACGGAACCTACGGCGAGGACGGCACNNTCCTGCGCGACGCGGGGATCCCGGTGGCTCGCTCCGTCACCCTCACAACGCGCACGGCAGCCGCGGCGACTTTTGAGGAGCTGGCGGAAAGGTTCGGGGCGCCGTTTTTTGTCAAGCCCGCCAATTCGGGCTCGTCCGTCGGCGTGAGCAAGGTGCGCGATGCA
>PMKA01000198.1:556-7348 GCA_003157575.1 Opitutia bacterium | reverse complement strand
TTCTGGGGACGCGACGCCCCCGTCGCTTCTTTATCCAAAATTCCTCAGTTGGGGCCTCGGCTCCCTGTAGCTGCGAGCGTCAGCGAGTGGCTTCCGTCCCCCGTAGCGGCGAGTGTCAGCGAGCCGACACGCTCGGTGCCACAAATCAGGGCGTAGCCGGCCTCGGCAAGGCCGGCCACAACGCCAACGACGTCTTCCAGAAATCGCTCTGCCTTCCCCTCACGAGGCCGCGCCCATCCGCTCGCCCATCTTCGCATAGGTCTCAAGATGCCGGGCGCTCTGCTCGACGAGGTCGCTGTCGAACCGGATCCGTCCGCGGGAGAACAGCGTGATGACACATGATCCGCCAAATGCGAAAAGGCCCTTCTCCTCCCCTTTGCCGACATTGCGCCCGGGAATGAACGTCTGGCGGATGCGGCCGACGTTGGTCGCGCCGATCTCGACCATTGCCACCTGTCCGAACTGCGGCGAGTCAACGAGCGTCACCATGCGCCGGTTCTCCACCAGAAACCGCAGGTTGCGCCTCAACGCGATCGGATGCACCGAGTAGAGCCAGCCGGGGATCAGCTGCGACTCTCCCACCCGGCCGCTGACCGGAAAATGGAAGCGATGGTAGTCCACCGGCGCGAGCCGCGAAATGATCATCGCCCCGCCGGCATACTGCGGAGCCAGCACCTGCTGCTCCCGCGGCAGATGGCCTTCGCCGAACAGGTCGGCCGGCGTAAACTTCACGCCTTTCACGTAGAATCCGTCCGCGCTGTCGACATTCTGGAAAACGAGGTGGCGTCCGTCCGCCGGCAGGACCGCGATGTCGTCCCCGGCGGCGACCGGCCGCGACTCCGGCTTCAGTTTGCGGAAGAAGAACTCGTTGAACGTCCGGTACACGAACGCCGATTTCGCGAACTCATCGACGTCGAGGTTGTAGTCGACGATGAACGGCAGGATTTTCGCCGCGCTGTAGCGCCGGTTCATCCGCCAGCCAAAATACATGGAGAAGATCGCTCGTCGCACCAGCAACACAAGGGCCAGGCGTCCGACCGGGTTTTCATAGACCCAGCGCAGCCAGCGCTCCCCGTAGATCTTCTCGATCTCGACGGTCTTTCTGGCGCGATTCCAGTAACGGGTGGGTTCGGAAGACATGGGATCAAGCAGTTGATCGCATCGGCACACCGTGCTCAACGTCCATTTTTCACTGGTTAGGCGATGCCAGCAGGAAACCTGCCCGACGGGATGTGGGATCTACGCGAAGGCCCGGGGGACGCGTCTCGACGCCGCCGCTCCGCTTGCCCATTCCGCGGAATGCGACAATGTGGGCAGCCATGGACAACTTTACGTACCACAATCCTACGCGGATTCATTTTGGCCGGGGACAGATTGCGAAGGTCGGACAGGAACTGCCCCTCAATGCGCGGGTGCTGCTTCTCGCCGGCAGTGGCAGCATCAAACGGAATGGCGTCTACGACCAGGTGCGCGCGGCGCTTGGCGCTCGGACCGTTTTTGAGTTCTTCGGTGTCGAGGCCAATCCTGACTTCGACACGCTGATGCAGGCCGTCGGGCTGAGCCGCCGCGAAAGGATCGACTGGATCCTCGCGGTGGGCGGCGGCTCCGTGCTCGACGGCGCCAAGTTCGTCGCCGCGGCCGTGCCCTTCGCCGGCGATCCCTGGGACATCCTGGCGAAAAACGCCGAGGTCAAGAAGGCACTGCCGGTGGGCGCTGTGCTCACGCTTCCCGCCACCGGCTCGGAATCGAACAGCGCAGCAGTCATCAGCCGGCGCGCGCTGAAGGAAAAGCTGGCGTTCCTCAGCCCTCTGGTCTTCCCGCAGTTCTCCGTGCTCGACCCGGAGGCAACATTCTCCCTTCCGGCCCGGCAGGTGGCCAATGGCATCGGCGACGCGTTCTGCCATGTCATCGAACAATACCTCACCTACCCGGCCGGCGCCCCGCTGCAGGATCGTTTTGCCGAGTCAATCCTGCGCGTCCTCATCGAGGAAGGTCCGAAGACGCTGGCCGATCCCCGCGATTACGACGCGCGGGCCAATCTGGTCTGGGCCGCCACGTGGGCGCTCAACACCGCCATCGGCATGGGCGTGCCGCAGGACTGGGCATCCCACATGATCGGCCACGAGCTGACCGCGCTCCATGGCATCGACCACGCGCGCACTCTCGCGGTCGTGCTGCCCAGCCTGATGCAGGTCCAGCGCGCCGGCAAACGGGAGAAGCTGCTCCAGTACGCGGATAGGGTATGGGATCTACGCGAAGGCACGGAGGACGCGCGCATCGACGCTGCCATTGCAGCCACCCGCCGGTTCTACGAGTCGCTGGGCATTGCGACGCATCTGTCCGACTACGGCGTCACGGCCGACACCGCCGCCGAAGTCGCGCGCCGTCTTGACGCCAAGGGCATGGCCAAGCTCGGCGAGCGCGGCGACATCACGCCCGCGGTCGTCGAACGGATTTTGCGGCTGGCGGCGTAAGGCTGAAGGTCCACGCGACGACTGGAACGGTACAAGCCATTCAAGAGTAGGACCAGGCCGTTCCGTCTCGCTCGCTCAGGCAAAAGCGGTCCGAATCGGTGATTTACATTCCGTCTCCGTCCGGCTTGAAATCATCTTGCATCGCGATGGCACGAAAAACGAAAGCCGAAAAGAAACCCGCCCGAGCCTCGGCCTCCGGCACCGTGAACTGTTTGTCTCGTACGAGATCGATGGCTCCTTCCCGGGCTGGATAAAGAACTGAATTTGTTGGAGTAGCGAGTATGTTGACCAAATTACAGATTCGCAATTTCCGAGGTTTTAGTGATCTCACCCTTACGGATTTCGGACTCGTTAACCTGATTGTCGGGCGGAACAACGCAGGGAAAACTTCATTCCTCGAAGCGATTAAGGCAGCCTGTTCGCCAGAACAGCCCCAGGCGTTGGCGGGGTTGTTCAGGCCAAGCGTCGGAAATGTCGATCGTCGTTTCAACCGCTGGCTGCTTCGGGACGGAATCGGCAATGACAACGTTGAATTGAATGCGGCATGGACAGAAGGGGAAACGGCGCTCGTGTTGCGCTCCCAAAAAAGCACGACGCCCGAGCCTGAGCCTACGCAACCGTTTTCGGTATGGTCGAACGGCAGGCTTGGTTTCCTAGACCGAACTGCAATCTGGAAACGCCGCGGCAGACCGTTGGAGGTAAAAGTCGCCTCTGTTCAGCATCGGGTGCCCGAAGCGTTGGTGAGTGCGTTCGGTGACGCAGTTCGCCCGAAGGCGGGTGAAACTCAGATGGAATCTCTGCTGCAGGCAGTCGACGAGCGCGTGAAATCGGTACGTATCGATTTTGCCCAGAACGAACAGCCGTTCATTGTCGTCGACATCGGCCTGAGCGAGCGTGTGCCGCTTCCGCAAGCTGGACAGGGCATCTACCGGTTGGTCGCGATATTCTCCGAATTGCTAGGACAACACCCCGACCTCTGTCTGATCGACGAGGTCGAAAACGGGATCCACTACACGGCGTTGCCGCAATTGTGGAAAGGAATTGCGGAGGCGGCATCGCGACTAAAGGTTCAGGTGTTCGTCACGACGCATAGCCACGAGTGCCTTTTGGCGGCGCACGAGGCCTTTGCCGTCCGCAAAGATTACGATTTGCGCGTCATTCAACTCTATCGTGTTGGAGACCTGACAGAGGGTCGGGTACTGGATCAAAAGCACATCCAAGCGGCCGTCGATGGAGAGATCGAACTCCGCTAGTCCCATGGCTACTCCCAGACTTCAGGAATGTTCGCGGGTGCTGGTCGTTGAGGGGTATAGCGACCTGCGGTTCTATGCCGAAGTCTTGGAATCGCTCGGTCGGCTTTCCGGAGTCTTCATCAAGGAATTCGGAGGCCGTTCCGATCTTGAGGTAAAACTTGAGGATTTCTTACGACCCGATCTGGTTGCCGCCAAGGAAGCGATCGGTGTGATCGTGGATGCCAACGGCGATCGCGATTCAATCGTCGCACGTCTGGAGAGAAGGCTGTCCGTACTGACGGGACAGGAGGTCAAGCAGGGTGGCTGGACGCAAGGAGGCCCGCGGATCGGATTGTTGGTTGTGGGCGGCGCAGCCGGTGCCGGTGAGGTTGAGACGCTGGTATGGGAATCGTGGATCGCCGATCCTGCAAACGCAGTAGCGCACCGTTGCATTGAATCTTTCGTAGCCTGCATGGAACAAAACGCTAAGTTGAGCCCGCGGAGTCCGGAAAAGGGGCGATTGGCGGCGCTACTCGCGATCCGTAATGACGACGATCCCCGATTGGGACCGGGCGCACAGAAGAAGATCTTCGATTTCACACGTCCCGAACTCGACAGGCTTTGTTCGTTCTTAGGAGGTCTTTCGCAATGATCCGGAAGGTGAAGCTCAAATATTTCAAGCGTTTCCAAGACCAGGAATTTATTTTGGCCGACCATGTTGTGCTGGCAGGGCCCAACAATGCCGGCAAAACGACTCTAGCCCAAGCGATCAACAC
Organism: Opitutia bacterium; assembly: GCA_003157575.1. Taxonomy (GTDB): domain Bacteria; phylum Verrucomicrobiota; class Verrucomicrobiia; order Opitutales; family Opitutaceae; genus Fen-1467. The sequence goes on along the minus strand of PMKA01000198.1, from coordinate 2,866 downwards.
CTGGCATTTCGCGCTTCGACGGTGGATGACGGCCAAATACCGGGAAAATGGGAGAGCGACAGGAGGCGACGCGGAAGAGGTCACTGGAAACCGTCTTCGGTCGGGCGTCCCGATTACTCGTAAGGAACTCTCCACAGTTCCGTTGCGAGAGCTGTCGCTGCTCTGGACCGACACATCCACAGCGCTAAGCAAAGATGAACTCGGCGAAGGGCAAAAGCTCGGCACACCTCGGGTGATGACCATCTCCTTATCAGGAGTTCTCCAAGGCCAGCCATGGGAGCTGGCAATGGAGTTTCGCTATGCGAATAGTGAGCTGCTCTACATTAAACCTTCTGCTGAGCATCTGGAATCCGTTCCGAAGGCAGCCAAAGATCTGCAGGTAGTACACGTGCCACCATTCTCTGGCATCGGAGCAGAAGAAACTGGCATGGATCGCCCCTATCAAGAATTGTTGATTGGACAAGGCAAGGCTGGCGACCTTCTGCGCAATCTCCTTTGGGAGCTTTATCAACTTTCCGACAAATCAGAATGGGGCAGACTTGTCGCCGATATCGAGGAGATCTTTGGCTATCGATTGCTCCCACCAGAATATGAAGGCCGTCCATTTATCCTATGCGAGTACCTGCCGGGAATCCCTCCTAAGCGAGGCCTCGGAGGCCTGCCACGTCTTGACCTCGCCACCGCGGGAAGCGGGTTCCAACAGGTTGTTCTCCTTTTAGGGTTCTTCTACGCCCGGCCCTCGACAGTGCTAATTCTCGATGAACCGGACGCCCATCTGCACGTCATCCTTCAGAAACAGATCTTTGACCGACTGCGTCAGGCCGCTGCATCGAGGAGCTGCCAATTAATAGTCGCGACCCATTCGGAAGTCTTGCTGGAAGCGACGAGCCCGGACCGGATAATCTCATTCTTCGGACCTAAACCGCACGTCTTGCTGGCAGAGATCGAGAGGGAGCAGGTACGCGAAGCTCTTAAGCGCCTTACTGCGCTGGAGCTCTTGTTGGCAGAGCAATCTGAACACGTCCTCTATGTGGAAGACGAGACCGACTTCAACATGCTCCGAGCTTGGGCCCGCGTCTTGAACCACCGTGTACGCGATTGGTTCGAGAAGAAGCCGTTCGTGCACCCGATTCGCGGGCGCAACGTACATGAGGCTCGCGCACATTTTTTCGCTCTGAGGGCGATTCGAAGTGGAATGTTTGGCTTCCTGCTGCTAGATGGCGACAACCGCCAATTGCCAGAGCGTGAAGTCGAGGCCGATGGCCTTATCGTGGGCCGGTGGAAGCGATACGAGGCCGAGAGCTATCTGGTGCATCCCGATGTTATCCGGCGTTTTGCGGAATCTCGCACAATTCCATTATTGGCCGACAAAGCCATTCAAATGATGCGCGATGAGCTTCCACCCGCCATAATGCGAGACCCGACCAACATGCATGAGATGTTGGAATCAATGCCTGCGAGCAAGGCTCTTCTGCCGAAGCTCTTTGCCGCAGCGCAATTGGATATACCAAAGAGGGACTACTACTTGGTGGCCGAGATGATGCGCCCCGAAGAGCTGTCGAAAGACGTGAATGAGATGCTTGATTCGATCGCGAATGCGTTCGGCATTTGAAGAGAAGCCATAACACGCCCTCACCCCATCGCCAGCGCGTCGCCCCTGACCTTGAACGTGACGGTGGAGCTCTCCGCAACGTCGCCGGAGATGAGCGCGCGGGCGAGCGTCGTCTCGATCTGCCGCTGCAGGAACCTCTTCAGCGGCCGCGCCCCGAATACGGGATCGTAGCCCTTCTCCGCCGCCCACTCCTTCGCCTTGGCGTCGAGTTTCACGGTCACACGCCGGTCGGCCAGGCGCTTGTTCAGGTCGACGATCAGCAGGTCGACGATCTCTGTGATTTCCTCAAGCGTGAGCGGTTTGAACAGGATCGTCTCGTCGATCCGGTTGAGGAACTCCGGCCGGAACGCCCGGCGGACCTCGGCCATCACGCCTTCGCGCACGCTTTCGGAAATCGTGTCGCCCGTCACCCCCTCCAGCAGCAGGCGGCTGCCGAGGTTGGAGGTCATGATGATGATGGTGTTCTTGAAATTGACCGTCCGCCCCTGCGAATCCGTGATCCGTCCGTCGTCGAGCACCTGTAACAGAACGTTAAATACGTCCGGGTGCGCCTTCTCGANNGATCTCGTCGAACAGCACCACGGCATAGGGCTTGCGGCGCACCGCCTCGCTCAGCTGGCCGCCCTCGTCGTATCCGACGTAGCCCGGGGGCGCCCCGATCAGGCGCGAGACGCTGTGCTTCTCCATGTACTCGGACA
>PMKA01000198.1:0-548 GCA_003157575.1 Opitutia bacterium | reverse complement strand
CCGACGCCGGTCGGGCCGAGGAACAGAAAGCTGCCGACGGGGCGGCGCGGGTCCTTGATTCCGCTGCGCGCCCTCAGGATCGCCTCGGTGACGAGCGTAACCGCCTCGTCCTGGCCGATGACGCGTTTGTGGAGAACTTCTTCGAGCCGGAGCAGCTTCTCCTTCTCGCCTTCCATCAGGCGTGTGACCGGGACACCGCTCCATTGCGCGACGACCTGTGCGATTTCCTCCTGGGAGACCTCCTCCTTCACGAGCGAGCGGCCCTTGCCGATCTTTTCCAGCGCGGCCAGCTCCCGTTCGAGCTGCGGCAGGCGGCCGTGACGGAGCTCCGCCAGCTTGTTCAGATCGTAGGTCCGCTCGGCGCTCTGCATCTCCTGCTTCACCTGCTCGATTTCCTCGCGCACCTTCTGCACCTTCTCGACGGCCTTCTTCTCGCCTTCCCATCGCGTCTTGAGCGCGTTGGCCTGCTCGCGCAGATCAGCGAGCTCCTTGCGCAACGCCTCCAGCCGCACCCGGCTGGCATCGTCCTTCTCCTTCTTGAGCGCGGC
>PMKA01000546.1:2127-3009 GCA_003157575.1 Opitutia bacterium | reverse complement strand
GATGAACTCGAGTTTGGTGCCGGGCGAGCTGAGCCGCATGATCTTGGCCGCCTCGATCGCGAACTTCACGTAGTCCTCGGCGTTCTTGTGGCCCATGATCCAGGGAGCGCCGTCGACCTCGTTGCCCAGACACCAGTACTTGATGCCGTAGGGCTCGGGATGGCCGTACTCGGCCCGCTTGTCGGCCCAGTAGGTGCCGGTTGGGGCGTTGCAGTACTGCACCCAGTAGCGCGCGTCGTCGAGCGTGCCGGTACCCATGTTGATGCAGACGACGTTTTCCGTGCCGATTTCCTTGTTGAGCTGCACCCACTCGTCTGTGCCGACCTGATTGCTTTCAACCACGCCCCAGGCCAGCTCCATCCGCCTGGGCCGCTTGTCCTTTGGCCCGATGCCGTCGCGCCAGTCGTAGCCGGCGACGAAGTTGCCGCCGGGCCAGCGCATCTGGGTGAGCTGCAGTTCCCGCGCGGCGTCGAGCATGTCGGTGCGGAAGCCGTTCTTGTCCGCCAGCGGCGACTGCGGGTCGTAAAGCGGACCATAGAGCGTATTGAACTTCATCCCAGGGCGGTTGAAGCCGATCGGCTCCATGAAAACGCCATAGATGCGTGGGTCGACCTGGGAGATGACGTGGTTCACGTCGATACTAATCGTGGCCGTACCGGCCAGGGCGCAGAACGGCGTGAGCAACAGGAGTGAGGCGAAGCAGAGCGGTTGAGTTCTCATGGGGCGACAGGTCGGGATTCAGCGGAACGCGAGGGAGCGGTGGCGCTCACCATGCAATTCAATGGGTGGGAGGCGCAGCGGGCAAGGCTGCTCAGCCGGAAAGGTGCAGCCGGATGTAGGGCCGCCGCTTGTCGGCGAGCCGTTTCCTACGATTGTAGGGCT
>PMKA01000546.1:0-2096 GCA_003157575.1 Opitutia bacterium | reverse complement strand
CCGATTGCATGAGTCCGACTCAGCGGCCTTCCCACACCACCGAGCAGCCCGGGCTGATGTCGAACGCATGGGTTTGCGAGCCGTACCGGAGTCGGGCCGTGCCTCCTTTTTGCGACCGCACGACGGCGGACGTCAGCCGGCCGCGGTCCCAGGCCATGTCGATCTCGAAGCCTCCGCGAGCACGGAGCCCCTGCACATGTCCGGTGCTCCATTCCTTCGGCAACGCGGGCAGCAGCTCGATCTCCCCGGCATGCGATTGCAGCAGCATCTCGGCGATCCCAGCGGTTCCCCCAAGGTTGCCGTCGATCTGAAACGGAGGATGGGCGTCGAAGAGATTCGGATACGTCCGTTCGGGGCCGAGCAGGCCCTCCAGAATCCGATAGGCGTGGCCGGCATCCTGCAGACGCGCCCAGAGGTTCAGCCGCCAGGCCGTCGCCCAGCCGGTGGATATGTCGCCGCGAGTCTCTAGGGTCTTGCGCACCGCGGCTGCGAACTGCGGCGTTCCGCGCAAGGTGATCTGGTTGCCCGGATAGAACCCATAGAGATGCGACACATGCCGGTGCTGCTGCTCGGGCGCCTGTGCGTCCCAATCCTCGAGCCATTCCTGAAGCTGTCCTTGGGCGCCGATCTGGTTCGGCGCCAGCCGCGCGCGCGCCACCCCGAGCTTTGCCGCAAAATCCGCGTCCACCCCGAGGATTTTTGCGGACTCGATGCAGTGGGTGAACAGTTCGCGGATGATCTGTTCGTCCATCGTCGGACCCATGGCCGCCGTCACCCCGTCATGATGCGCATTCTCCGGCGAGATGGAAGGGCTGGTGACCAGCCAGCGGTGCTTGGGCTCCTCGACCAGCGTGTCGAGGAAGAACTGCGCCGATCCTTTCATGAGCGGGTACGCGCGCGCGAGGAATGCCTTGTCGGCGCCGAATAAATAGTGCTCCCAGAGCGAGTCGCACAGCCACGCGCCGCCGCAGGGCCACATGCCCCAGAACGCGCCGTCGACCGGGCCCGTCGCGCGCCACAGGTCGGTGTTGTGATGGGCGACCCAGCCTCCGGCGCCGTACTGGTCGTGCGCCATCTTCGCGCCGGTGTGCGAAAGGTCGTCGATCATCGCGAACAAGGGCTCGGTGCACTCCGCAAGATTGGTCGCCTCGGCGGGCCAGTAATTCATCTCCGTGTTGATGTTGATCGTGTATTTGCTGCCCCACGGCGGCCACAGGCTGTCGTTCCAGATTCCCTGCAGGTTGGCCGGCTGTGTGCCGGGGCGGGAACTGCTGATCAGCAGATACCGGCCATATTGGAAGTACAGCGCGGCGAGCGCCGGATCCTTCGCGACGTCGGCTGCGCGCACGCGTTCGTCGGTCGGACGCGCCTCCGCATCGGCATGGCCGAGATCGATCGCCACACGGCGGAAGAGGCGCCGGTAGTCGGCGGTGTGGGCCTCACGCATCGCTTCGAACGTCCTGCCCTTCGCTGCTTCGAGCGTCCGCAGGTTCCGCTCCGTCGGATCGCCGCTCACGTCGTCGTAGCGGCAAAAACTCGTCGCCGCCGCGACGAGAATCGTGGCGGCGGTTGCGTCTGAAATGTGGAGCTGGGCTGCATCGGCGCTGATCGAGCCGCCTGTCTGGACGACGCGTACCCGAGCTTCGAAGGAAAGCGCGGAATTGACGGTGCCGAACCCGGTGTTGACGCCGTGCAGAACCAGTTCCCCGTCAGCGTTTGCCTTCGTCTCCGCGTGCTCCGGCGTCTCCATCGCCAGCGTGAACGAGACCTGGGCGGGTTGGTCCGGGTTGCGCGCGTGGTGCGCCGTCAATCGGATGCCGACGACCTGGTCGACGGCGCTGGCAAAATATTCGCGGACATACACGGTATCGCCGAGCTGGAACTCGGTGCGTGCGACGGCGGTGTCGAGGTTCAGCTCGCGGCGGAAGTTCGTCATCGCCTCGCTGCCCGCCATTGAGATCAGCAGGTCTCCCACGGTCTGGTACGGCGCCTGGAAGATTGGCCTGGCCATGAACTTCTCCTGGACAAGCGCCTGCGCCGCCCGGTTGTCGCCCGCCGCCAGCAATCGCCGGATTTCCGGGAGCGCGCCGAGCGCG
>PMKA01000151.1 GCA_003157575.1 Opitutia bacterium | reverse complement strand
AGGATCTCGCCGGGCGCCTCGCGGCAGCCGGCAAACAGTCCGCCGCACAGCACCGCATCCGCAAGGGTGAGGGCTTTGACGATGTCGCCGGATTTCGTGATTCCACCGTCGGCGATGAGCCGAACTCCGTGATCCCTGGCGCCCTTGCTGGCGGCCCAGAGCGCGGTCAATTGCGGGATGCCCACGCCGGCCACCATCCGCGTCGTGCAGATTGAGCCGGGCCCCTGGCCGATCTTGATGGCGTTGGCGCCGCAACCGGCGAGATATTCAGCCCCTTCGGCGCTGGTGACGTTGCCGGCGATGATGGTCAGGGCGGGGAACGCGCTCCGAAGCAGCTTCACCATGTCGCCGACTCCGGAGGTGTGGCCGTGGGCCGTCGAGACGGCGACAGCGTCGACGGCCTCGTCGACCAGCGCGCCCACATGGGCGGTGATCTTCTCACGATCAAGCTCTCCCGAGGGTTTTCGCACCGGCGCGACGGCGGCGCCGGCCACCAGGCGGAAATGGGCGTCACGGCTCGCCTTCCGCCGCGATTTTATCTCGCCGATAATGCGCTCGACGTCAGTGCTTGTGACAAGGCCTCGCAGGTGATCGTCGGCATCGACGACAAGCATCTTGTTGATGCCGATGTGCTCGCTGAAGAATGAATCGGCGTACTTGATGGGGTCGCCTCCCAGCGCGTTCTCCGGCACCGTGATGAGTTTTTCGCGCGGCGTCATGGCCTCGGTGACCTTCTTGGAGCGGTAACGCTCCTTGACTATGCTTCCGGGCAGCAGGCCTACCAGGCGGCCCTGCGGATCCACGACAGGGAAGGTCCGGAACCCGAAATGACGCTCGTCGATCATGCCGAGCACGTCGCCGACGCACAGTTTTACGGAGACGGTGATGGGATCCTGGATGAGGCCGTGGATGTGTCGTTTGACGCGGGCGACCTCTTTTACCTGCTCCTTGGCGGGCATGTTGTAATGGATCAGGCCCATGCCGCCGTTCAGCGACATGGCGATCGCCATCCGCGATCCGGTGACCGTATCCATGTCTGACGAGATGATCGGAATCTGCAGGCGCAACGTTTCCGAGAGGTTCGTCCCCAGATCGGCGTCCTTTGGCAGGATCTCCGAATATAGCGTCGCGAGCGAAACGTCGTCGTAAGTCAGCGCCGTCGGAAGGAGGCGGGAAAAGAACTCGTCGGCGGCCGGATAAAACTCGTGGTTGGTCGATGAAGCAGTCGTGACAGGCTCAGTCATGATTGCCATGGACGACATAACGACGCGCTGGAAAATCTCAACGCCATTTTTTCGCAGGCGATTTCCAAAAAATCGTCGCCAGCGCGCCCATTCCGTACAAACAGCAACATAGTACCCTGTCATGTCTCATCGCCTGGAATACCGACGGTACCGCCTTCCTTTCCGCAGCCCGGTGCGGACGGCCCACGGCTTGTGGTGTGAGCGCGAAGGTTTGATCCTGAGGCTTGAAGACGAGGCGGGCGGGGTTGGTTTTGGAGAGGTGGCGCCGATCCCCTGGTTTGGAACGGAGACGCTCCCCGAGGCGGAGGCGGTGCTTGCCGGGTTGGGTGAGAGGGTCGAAGGCGGGTGTGTTGAACGGGTCGACGAGCGTTGCGGATGCGTGCGGTTTGCCTTGAACTGCGCGCTGAGGAGCGACCCCGGCGCGATAATCGCGAGGCGTCTTCCTGTGGCGGCGTTGTTGCCTGCCGGGAAACCAGCCTGCGATGCGGCGGAAGAGGCCATGGAAGCGGGCTTTGTCGCCTTCAAATGGAAAGTGGGCGTGCTGGACGACGCGGACGAATGGGTGGTGCTCGACGATCTCCTGGCGAGGCTGCCGGATCATGCGAAATTGAGGCTGGATGCCAACGGGGCGTGGACGGCGCGACGGGCGGTGAGATGGATGGAGCGTTGTGCGGAGCGGCCGATCGAGTTTGTTGAGCAACCCTGTTTCGCAGATGCATCCGAGGGGGCCGTCCAACAAAGGCGGGTCGATGACGCCCTGCTCGGGCTGGCGGCGGACTATCCAACGCCGATTGCGCTTGACGAATCGGTGGCGGGGCTGGCCGGCCTTCGGTCGTGGCTGGAGCGCGGCTGGCCCGGCGTGGTTGTGGTGAAGCCTGCGCTGGCCGGCAATCCGGCGGAGTTGCTCGCGCTGCTGGCAGCGAATGACGCCGATGCGGTGTTCTCCTCCGCCCTCGAGACAGGCGTGGGCCGACAGGCCGCGCTGCGCGTCGCGTTCGCGTTCCAGGGGCCGCAATCGCGCGCACTCGGTTTCGGCGTTGGACCGTTGTTCAAGGACGCCCGGTTTGAAGGGATACCACCGGTTCCGTTTCTGGAAATCGACGCGGTCAATCGTTTGAACGCGGAGGTCATATGGAGCGCATTGAGCTAGCCCGGTGCCTCGGTTTCGACGGGAGGGGAGGGGCGATCCACCACACCGTTATCGAAGAACGGCTGCCGGAAAGGTTCATGCAGGCGTTCCGTTGCGCGGTGGCGGTCGGCGGGACGGTTTTTGTCGCGGATCCGTCGTGGGGTGCCGTTGAACGGGCGCGATTGGCGGAGGTGGTTGGGCAGTCGCCAGCAACGAGGGGCCAGCGCTCGATCGACAATCTAAGGTCGGAAGTCGAAGATCGAGAATCCGAAACCGGGCAGGGCTGGCTGTGTTTGCCCACCGGAGGATCGAGCGGGGTCGTGCGCTGGGCGCGGCACGATCAGGATACGCTGGCCGCCGCAGTGCGCGGATTTTGCGGACATTTCGAGGTTGGTCAGGTCAACGCAGTCGGTGTTCTGCCTCTTCATCACGTGAGCGGTCTGATGGCGTGGATGCGTTGTGCGTTCACCGGCGGGCGGTACATCCCATGGGCTTGGGCAGACATGGAAGCAGGGCGGTGGCCGCAGCCTGGGGCAGGCGATTGGTTTCTTTCACTCGTGCCGACCCAGCTGCAGCGGCTTCTTGGGAGGCCGGAGGCAGTAGACCGGCTGCGGCGGTTTCGCGCGGTCTTCATTGGAGGCGGCCCGGCTTGGCCGGACCTGCTCGACCGGGCGGCTGACGCTGGTCTGCCCCTTGCTCCCGGCTATGGCATGACGGAAACGGCGGCGATGGTTGCTGCTCTGAAGCCGAGGGAGTTTCTGCTGGGCCGCCGCGGATGCGGATCGGCGTTGCCCCATGCGGTTCTGACGTTGAACCAAGACGGAGTGATCCAGATCGCGGCGGGATCGCTTTTCCACGGCTATTTCCCGGGCTGGCGCGAGGAGCCAGGCCCATGGTCCACGGAGGATCTTGGGCGGGTTGACGAAAAGGGAGAGCTTCAGGTGATCGGGCGTCGCGATGCCGTTATTATTTCGGGCGGAAAGAAGATCGAGCCGGCGGAGGTTGAGGCGGTTCTTCGGTCAACGGGGCAGTTCGTCGACGTGGCGGTGCTCGGGGTGCCGGACGCAGAGTGGGGGGAGTCGGTCGTGGCGGCCTATCCAGATGACACGAATGCGCCGGACCTCGCGCTTGTGGAGCGGTTCCTCGCTGGAGGAATCGCATCTTACAAGCGGCCCAAACATTATGTGGCGGTCGGGTGGCCGCGGAACGCACAAGGCAAGATCAACCGCAAGGCGTTGAAGGTGCTCGTCGCGGCGAAGATTGGAGGCCCGGGCGGTCGTCAGGGGGTCTGAAGTGCGAAATATGTTGCGATGACGACACGCTTCTGGGCCGTGTTGGACGGTCGGTTGTAGGTCCGCAGTGCGGCACGTAAGTCTGCGTTCGACGAGCCCCGGGGTGCAGGCCTAGCCAATGAACCATGCCGGCTCGACATTGGTTTGATTCTCATCTCTGGCGACCCTTCATGTTGCAGGCTGGGGACAGGCACCGTTCCGGTTGCCATCCATGACCAGTACAGCGACGCTGGGATAACTCAGAGTC
>PMKA01000240.1:4760-4972 GCA_003157575.1 Opitutia bacterium | reverse complement strand
CCGCGCTTTCCCATGCCCTGGATGAACTCGCTGCGCCATTTCATAGCAATGGTCGGTGGCGGATTGATCTGGCTGGGATCAAGCTCTATCACCTCATCCACGCTGTCGGCCACGCCGCCGATGACGGCGGACTCGCCTTCGATATCCAGTTCGAGGACGAGAATCCGGGTGTTGACGGTCTCGGGCGCCGGCGGCAGGCCGAAGCGCAGCCG
>PMKA01000240.1:4249-4753 GCA_003157575.1 Opitutia bacterium | reverse complement strand
CCGCGGACATTCACGACGCCGCGCATGTAGCTGGGCGCCGTGGGGACCTTTGTGATCTGCGTGAGGTCGAGGACCTCCCGCACCTGGGCGACGTTGACTGCAAACAGCTCGTCGCCGAGCCGGAAGGTGATGTATTGGGCGGGTTGAGTGATGGCACTCATTGGGAGGATGATTGGCGGGTTGAGAGATCGAGTCCTGGAAACCGTCTAATAGCGCTGGAAGTCGCTATCCTCGGCGTGGCCGTTTTCCCCTTCGTCGAGGACGATGGTGGCTCCGTTGGACTTCTTCGGGCTTGATCCGTTGGCCGCGGACCCATTGGCCTTGGCGCTGGGCGCAGTCCTTGTGAGTTTGGCGGAGGCCCGCACAGGACGCACGGTCCTGCGCTCAGTTGCGGCGACCACCCGGGTGCCGGGCGTTGTGCCGACCTTGAAGAAGGAGATCGCTGCCTGGAGCTGTTGCGCCTGGCTGGCGAGTTCCTCTGCCGTGGTCGCCATCTCCTCGGAG
>PMKA01000240.1:0-4172 GCA_003157575.1 Opitutia bacterium | reverse complement strand
GCCGCTTCGACGGCGGCATTGAGGGCGAGCAGGTCGGTCTTCCGGGCGATCTCCTCGATGATCGAGATCTTCGCGGCAATTTCCTTCATCGCGGCAACCGTCTGTGAAACCGCCTCGCCGCCCGTCTTGCCGTCCTCGGCCGCCTTGCTCGCAATCTTGTCGGTCTGCTTGGCGTTGTCGGCGTTCTGCTGAATGCTGGAAGCCATCTCCTCCATCGAAGAGGTGCTTTCCTCGGCCGCCGCAGCCTGCTCTGTGGAACCCTCGGAGACCTGTTGCGCTGCCGTGCTCAGCTGTTCGCTGCCGGCGGCGACGTTGTCCGACGCAGAGGTGACTTCTTCGACGACCCGGCGCACATTCACGATCATCGCATTGATTGCGGTGACCATATCTCCTATCTCATCCTTCGCCTTATGCTCGAGCGTCGCGGTCAGGTCGCCCTCGGCGATCCGGTTCATGGCGGCAACGGTCTTCCGCACGGGGCCGACAACGCCCCGGGTGATCCACCACGCGGAGGCCACGCCGACGAGCACGCTAAAGCCGAGCAGTCCGAATAGCAGTGCCCGCGAACGGCTGTAGAGTACGTTGCTCTCGACGGTGGCCTGTTTCATGACGACGTCTGAGGCGTCAAGCATGGCGCTGAGCGGGCGACTGAACGCCTCGCGCTTGGGAAGCATGTCGTTGAGGGCGTATTGCACCGCTTCGTCACGCTTGCCGGCCAGCAAGAGCGCCTTCACCTGGTTGCGCGAGTCCCCGTAGACTGTGAGTGCCTGACGCACTTCAACCAGGAGTTGCCGGCCCTTTTCCGTCTCGATCAATGGTTCGGTCTCATCGATGAGCTTGATGAATTTCTCCCGATTCTGGGCGACCTCATCGAACACACGGACCTGCGCGGCCTGGTCGGGAAGAAGCGTGGCCTTCAACGCCAACAATGCGTTGGTGTACGCAATTTCGTTTGCGTTGTTGAGGTGGCTGATCTTCACCACTTCGCGTTGAGTGATGATGTTGGTCTGGTCGTTGAGCTGGCGCAGGGCGTTGAGCCCGGTGAGGAAACCGACGGCAAGCAGGATGAGCACAATCCCGAAGCCTACGGAGAGTTTTGTGGCGATTTTCATAGAGGTTTGCGGATGTTGAATTGAGATGGTTGTTGGCTCCCTGCCCCCAGGCGGGTGCCGCTGGAGAGGCCGGTTTTAGACAACGCGGCGCCTTTGCACCTGGCCGGAATGGATGAACGGCCGGAGCGTGGGGGCCGGAAGCTGCAGGACGGCTGTGACGGTTTCCAGCAGCTGTTGAGCAGTGAACGGTTTGCGAAGCGTGCGCATCGCGCCGAGCATCTGGGCGGCCGGCAGAAGATTGACGATCGAGTCCCTCGAACTGATTGCGATGAACCTGGGGAGCGAACCCGCATTTCGTGCCTGTGTGATCGTTTCGATCCCGTCCAGCTCGGGCATGAAGAGATCCGTGATCACGAGGTCAAAGGCGTTTTCACGCATGCGCCGCAGGCCTTCCCTGCCGTTCTGCGCCGTCGTCACAGTGTGCCCCGCACCGCTGAGCGTCTGCTCCAGAAAAACGATGATGGAGGCCGAGTCGTCGATCACTAGAATCGTTGCCATGGGATTCTCCGTTGAGGGTCGCTTCATGTCCCGATCAGCACGTCGCACTCCGGTCGGCCGCCTCGAGAACTCCGTTCAGGTCCGGACCGGTCCGCTCGACGGATCGGACAAGTCCCGCAAGATCGAGGATTAGAGCCACGCGGCCGTCGCCCATTATCGTGGCGCCCGACGCCACCTCGATCTGCCGGTAATACCGCCCCAGCGACTGGATGACGGTCTGATGGCTGCCGAGAACGCGGTCGACGACCAGTCCCACCCGGCGCCCCTCATGGTTGACGATCACGATCTTCTCAATCTCCGGCGCTCCGCCCCGGATCTCAAAAAGATCGCGGAGCCGGATGTAGGGGACCTGCTCGCCCCGCACGGCGATGACATTTCTGCCGTTGTTTCGGAACCGCTGCGCCGCCTCCAGCTCAACGTTCTCCGCCACGGCTGACATAGGCACGATGAACTGGTCCACGCCGATCTCCAAAAGCTGGCCCTCGATGATCGCAAGGGTCAACGGCAGGCCCAGCGTCACACTGGTTCCCCCTCCTTGCCCGCTTGTGACCTTGATGGTGCCCCGAAGCGCCTCGATCTGCCGCCGTACAACGTCCATTCCGACACCGCGGCCGGAGACGCTGGTCACCGTCTTTGCCGTGCTGAAGCCCGGCAGGAATATGAGATTGACGATCTCCTTCTCGGAAAGCACCGCATCGGGCGCTATGAGCTTCTTCTCAATCGCCTTCGCCCGGATCATGTCCAGGGGAAGGCCGCGGCCGTCGTCCTGGATCGTCACCACGACCTGCGCGCCCGCATGCGAGGCGGCGAGGCGGATGACGCCCCTCCTCGGCTTGCCCATTCGCACGCGCTCCTCGGGCGGTTCGATGGCGTGATCGATGCAGTTCCGGACCAGGTGAACGAGCGAGTCGCCCAGCTGGTCGAGCACCGTCTTGTCGAGTTCGGTCTCCCCCCCGTCGATCTGAAGGTCGATCTCCTTGCCGAGCTCGGCGGACAGGTCGTGAACAAGGCGCTTGAAACGGTTGAACGTCGCCCCGATGGGCATCATGCGAATCCCGAGCACCGCGTCGCGCAACGTCTGCACGATGCGCTCCAGATCCTCGACCGGGGTGCTGAGGCTTGCCACATTGGCACGGGCGGCCACCTGTGCGATGCGCGAGTGGGTCATCACCAGCTCCCCCACAAGGTTGACAAGGAGATCCAGACGTTCCGCGGCCACGCGCACAGGCGCAGATTTGCTGCTGTTCATCCGGGCGACCAACTTGTCCGCGGCTGCGGGTTCGGCCTCCGCCGGCTTCCCGGCGCCCTGGCCGGCCGTCGAACAGACCGCCGCCGGCACGGCCTCCAATGCACCGGAGCCCGTCACCGGAACCGGATCGACCTCGATGCGCAGCTCCGCGCCGTCCTCCACAAAAAGGAACACGTCCTTGATGGCGGACAGCCCTTCGTCGGTGGTTAGCGAAATCCGCCATGCCAGGTAGCAACCATCCGCCTGTATCTTTTCCAGTGCAGGGACGGCGCCGATGTCCGCAACGATCGTACAGGAGCCGAGCGCACCGATCTCGTCGAGCAGGGACATCGGATCCGTCCCGGCCATCATGAGGTTCAGGTTCGGCCGGAAAAAGATGGAGTACGTGTGAAGCGCCGTGCCGGGTTGGGGCGGAGCCTCGCGAGGGGCCTCGACACGAACGGCGGGGACGGCTGCCGGCACCAGGGCGCGAAACGCCGCAGCGATCCGTTCGCCATCCTGCGGGGCCACAGCCTCTCCACCTTGGGACGCCGCCAACAGGGCCGCAATGTGGTCCCGCGCGGCAAGGACCTGTTCGATCATCTCCGCGGTGATCGCAAGCGAGCCTCCGCGCACCTGGTCGAGCACCGTCTCCACGTGGTGCGTGAAATCCGCCACGGCAGTGAAGCCGAACATCGAACCCGATCCTTTAATCGTGTGAAACACACGGAACAGGCGGTTGACGGCCTCGGTGGAATCGACTCCCGGCTGGATATCCAGGGCGATCTCCTCGACCTGCGAAAGCAGTTCCTCCGCCTCGATCAAGTATGTTTCTGTCGGACTGGAGGTCGGTTTCATCGTCGGGAGAGGCGTTGGTGATCGCACGTCAAAAGGGCGCGTTCAGGGCACATCAGGGCACAAAGCGTTTTACCACGGCGACCAGCTGCTCGGGCCGGAACGGCTTCACGATCCAGCCGCTGGCTCCTGCAGCCTTGCCCGCCATCTTCTTTGCGTCCTGGGACTCCGTCGTGAGCATGATTATCGGCAGATATCGGAAAGCCGGCATCTGGCGGACCTGCCGTATCAGCTCCAAACCGTCGACATTGGGCATGTTCAGGTCGGTGAGCAGCAGTCGTGGGGCCGACCCCGGCAGCTTTTGGAGCGCATCGCGGCCGTCAGCAGCCTCCGCCACCTCGTAACCTGCGTTGCGCAGCGTAAAGCGGATCAGGTCGCGCATGCTCGCAGAATCGTCGACTGTCATCACTAGGTTGGCCACGGTTGATCCCTTTTGTGCGAATCTAGATGTCTTCCCGCACACCCAGACGTTTGCAGGA
>PMKA01000154.1 GCA_003157575.1 Opitutia bacterium | reverse complement strand
ATGTCTATTTGCGGCGAACTGCAAAGAAAGGGCTTCACAAGATTGAAGGAGGGCCGATGGGTATTTCGGAGAAATCCATCCGGCGGCACAGTGTCTGCTCTATAGGAGGGTCGGCGGTTTGCTCCCTGCACCGCTCTATGAAAATCCTCATTGCTTCACTGTTCGCACTGCTGGCCGGAGTCTGCACTCTAAAGGCTGATACTGTGATTTATGCGGAGGATCCGCGTGTCGAGTTCATCCTCATGAAGCTGCGGGCGGCCGGCTCAGGGAAATCCCTGCGCGAGATTGCCATCGAAAAATTTCGCAACGAATTGAGCATTCCCGCCAGCCGGGAGGGGCAGGAACGCCTCGCACCGTTTGTCGACGATTTTGACGCCCAGGCGNNAAGCTGGCCATCGACCACTACGATGCGAAGGCCGGGCGCTTTGTTTTTCGCATGACCGGTTGCGACGAATTGCACCAGGAGATCGACTACAGCGCGCTCTTTTCCGAGTCCTTCACCGGCAGGGGTTCGAGCGAGGCGAGCCTGGGCCTGACCGTCCACGGACAAAGCTTCGCATTCATGTTCCCGATCGCCGCAGGGCTCGCGCAGAAGTGGATGCATCTCTTCGACGAATCAGGATTGCGCCGGGTCGGAACGATGCGCTATTTCGAGGCGGATTTCGACCTTCGGTTGACCAAATGCGAGCGAGGTGAGGGGGGATCGGACCGGTTTCTAGCAGAAGTGCGCCGAATGGTGCTGGTTGATCCGGTGGTGAGTGAAGTTATCCTGGCGATCGCCTGGCAGGGTGGCGAACTCCATGACATCGCCGACAAGATGCCTGAGAATTACAGCGCAGCCGAACAGCAGGCGCGCCGCGCGGCACCGAAGCAGCACAAGCATAGCGTGCCTATTCCGGGGCCGATTGGATAGGGCCGGATCCCGGCGGTGCTGGCAGTTGAGGCGCTGCGCGCGGGGCCAGCGCATCCCGGGCCGCCTGCTCCCCCGCTTTCATGATCCGATCGATCCTCCGCACATCAAAGGCGGAGAACTCCGCGACATCGGGCAGTATCCTGACGACGCGCGGATCCGGAGCCAGCGCGGCCTGCTGGCTGAGAAACAGGATCCGGAATGCCCGCTGAATCGTCTGTTTGGCCCCTTCCTTCCATTTCACCGGAGGATTCACCGCGCGACCGGGATTGAGCGCGGTGGCCACATCGACGGCGTAGATGAGCGAGCCGCCGTAGGAACCCGTCGCACAGTCGAGCGGCAAATTCTGGGTGAGACCTCCATCGGCCAGCCAGCGCCGCTCCCCGGGATGCCAGAACGGTTCGAAGAACAGCGGCACGGAGATGCTGGCGCGGACCGCATCCCGGATCCGCCCCCGTTTGAGCAATACGCGCTCGCCGTTCTGGAAATCGGTTGCGCCGATCACCAGCGGCACTTTGAGATCCTCGAAGCACCTGTCGCCGAAAAATTCCGTCAGCAGTGCATCGAGTTTGTCGCTCCCGCGGCGCGCCACGCGAAACGTTGTCATCTGGAAGGCGAGCGAAAAGAAATCCACCGTCTTGAGAAGCCCGACCATCTCACCGCTTCGTCTGCCGCAGGCGGAGAGCGCACCAACAATCGCACCGGCCGAGACGCCGGAAATGAAGTCGAATTCGAAGCCTTCGGCTTCCAGCACGTTGAGCGCGCCCATGTGCGCGGCGCCCAGCGCACCCCCGCCTGAAAGAACCAGCGCAGCCTTTTTCGTTTGCGGCATTGAACGGCGTCAACGGGTACGATCCGGAGCATCTGCTGTCCATCCTCAACTCGCGCCTCCGGTGTGGCTAAAATGGAGTGGGTGTTGGTTCGGCGGCGTTCTGGACCACAGCTGTTTTAGAATGAGGCATAGATATATCGCCGCAGAATCACTCCGCGCGTAGGGCTTCCACAGGGTTGACCCGGGTGGCACGCAGGGCGGGCAGCCAACAGGCAGCCCCGGCCACGCTGAGGAGGATTGCGGCCACCGCCACGTAAATCATGGGGTCGTGAGGGCTTGTTTCGAAAAGCACGCTCTGCAGGAAGCGCGACAAGCCCCACGCGGCGCCAAGCCCAAACACCGCACCTGTGGCCGCGAGCACAAGTCCCCGCCGCATAACGAGCCGCAGCAGGTCGCCCGGCGCGGCGCCGAGCGCCATCCGAACGCCGAACTCCCTCTGCCGCTGCGCCACCGCGTAGGCCATTACGGCAAAAAGGCCTGTCGCCGCAAGCACCAGCGCCAACGCAGACAGAACTTGCAGGATCAACATTGCATCGCGTTCGTTCTGCACGTCTTGCCGGGCGTTGTCGGCCAGGTATCGCACGTTGACGATGAGACGTGGCTCGGCGGCATACGCAGCCCGCCGGATCATCGCCTCCAACCCCAGTGGAGGAGCGGACGCCAGACGGACGAGTTCAATAAAACTGCTCGTGACGACCGGGGGTTGCCAGAACGGATAATAAATCTGGGGCCGGATTTCCATGCGGCGCCCCACCTCCCGGACATCGCCAACTACCCCGATGATCTCCCATTTGCCCCAACGATCAAGATCAAGGCGCTTTCCGATCGGACTGGTTGACCCAAAATAGCGTCGGGCTGCCGTCTCGTTGATCATTGCGACCGGCGGATCGCTTGGCCGCATCCCGGCAAAGCCGCGACCCGCCAGGACGGGCAAACCCAAGGTGCCAAAATATTCCGGAGACACACGGTTTGAGCTGACTTGAATTTCCCCAAGTTCTGGTCGACCGTCGATCTTGATTGTCCAAGGAGAGGCGAAATCCGCCATTGGCAGAATCCCTGAGTACGTCGCCTCAGCGACCGACGGCAGTCTGGCGATATCGTCACGGAAACGTGCAGTCAGGCGAAGAAAAACATCTTGCGTGATGTTGTCTGGGAGGAATCCGGTAACGGCCAGTTTGTTCGCGGGATCGAAACCTAGTTTGACCCGTTCCAATCGCCAAAAGCTCCGCAGGGTCAACCCCGCGCCCGCCAACATGGCGACAGCTAGGGCCGCCTGGATCACGACGAGCCCGCTACGCAGCCGTTGCAGCCGCCGGCTGTCGCCCAACGAGCCTGCCCCTTCTTTGAGCGCATCACTCAGCTGGGTGTGCTTGATCCGCAACGCGGGAACAAGCACCACCAATAGGCTTGTCAGCATGCTAACTGCCGCGACGGTGGCCAGCGTCGGCAGGTTCAGCGCCCAGATTTGGATGGCTGTCGTCGATGCCTGGTGTGGATGCCGCGACATCAGTGCCCAGTATCCCCATTGGGCGATCAGAATGCCGATGAAACCAGCCACCGTGGCCAGTACAAGGCTCTCGATCAGCAGGAGACGAATGATCTGCCAGTGACTCCCGCCCATTGCCAGGCGCACGCCAAGCTCGCGGCGGCGCCCCACCGTCCGCGCCAGCATCAAGCTGACGGCGTTGCTGCAGGCGATGGCGTATAAGAACCCGACCGCGCCGATGAAGACCCAATAGACGTAGTTCTGGTCGGTTTGGTAATAAGCGACCAGGGGAACGATACGGGGGTTTATACTTTCGAGGTATGCGGAGTCCATGGTCGGAACTGGCGGATGCAGCCGGGCAAGTTCCGCTCGCGCTTGCTCTATGGTGATACCCGGCTTCAGCCGGCCCACGACCTGAAACCATTGGAAAGGAAGCGCCATCGGAGTCGGCGACGGCGAATCGGGAAGGTAGACATCGGCCGCGCTGAAATAATTCGATGGAGAGAACTGCATGGACAGAATCTCGACCACCCGCCGAGCCTTTCCTCCAAGGAAGATATCTTGGCCAACAATACTTGGATCCGCGCCAAACCGTTTTTGCCAGATCGCCCAGCTCAAGAGAACGACATCGCCGCTGTCGCTGCGGTATTCTTCCGGCAGGAAGAGTCGTCCGTGTTCGACGGTCGCCCCGAACAAAGCAAGGTAGTCCGTTGTCACCCAGCTAACATAAGCAGCAGCGGGATCGTCGTGGACAACCAGGTTCATCTGATCGAACCGAGAGGCGCCGAGCGCTGCGAACGAGGTCGCACTCTCTCGAAAGAAGACGAATCGGGAGGAATAGGAAAAGAACGGGTACGGGTTCTCGGGTTGGCTACCGGTAACGTCGGGATTTGTCACGACCACCATCCGCTCCGGCTGCACGTAGGGTATCCTCGGGAATAGAATGGGTCGGGCGTAACTGACGATCGCGGTCGTTGCGCCGATGCCTATCGCCAGCGTGGCCACCACGGCGAGAGTGAATCCAGGCGACTTCGCCAGCGACCGCGCTGCGAAGCGGAAATCCTTCACCGTTTGCTCTGCCCAGGCCCAGCCGCGCTGATCGCGGCATCGCTCCTTCAATTGATCCACTCCGCCGAAGTCGCGTTTTGCAGCATTGCGCGCTTCCTCCGGGGACATTCCCGACTCGATGTAACGCTCCGCTCGCTCTTCGAGATGCTCTCGGATTTCATCGGCCATTTCCTGCTCAAGCCGGCGCTTCGAGAACAGCGTGCCGGCCCAATAGCGAAATGGTCTCCACCCGTTCATGAAATCTCAGGTGTTCTTTAGCACGTCTCCAATCGCGAAGACCATCTGACTCCAGATTTGTTGTTCGTTCGCCAATTGCTTACGCCCGTCCTTGGTCAACGCATAGAGCTTGGCTCGACGTCCTCTCGGAGAAATTCCCCATTCCGGTTCGATCCATCCCTTCGCTTCCATGCGATAGAGTGCGGGGTACAACGATCCTTCCTCCACGGTCAACACCTCCCGCGACAGGACGTGAATTCGCTCGGCAATCGCGAAGCCGTGCAAGGGCCCGCCGTTGAGCACGCGAAGAATCAGCAGATCAAGAGTTCCAGAAAGCAGTTCAGGTTTTTTCGGAGGCATAATTAAACCTAGACAATCTAGGTGAATCATTTGTTACCTAGATAGTCAAGGCCAACGTCCAACAATCGCGTCCCCGATCGGGACACCGTCGGCTGTGTCCCGGCTGACACTCAACCGGGATTCGAACCGTGCGGTGGGAGCTGCCCTATGGGCTGGAGGCGCTGAGCGGCGGTGCCGCCGGCGGTTCTTTTTTGAACTTCAGCGGCGTCCGCGGCGGGCTTCGGTCAGGCCCCGATCATCGGCTGTCTGATGATGGTCTTCCATCCTTTGGGATCGGCTCTCCGGATATCGCTCAAGTAGATTTCATGGTGTTTCCCCGAACGCTTGCAGCCACAGCCGTCAATGAACGCATGCACCCGTTGAACGGTCGGCCCCTCGTCGGAGAACGGGCCGATGTGCATTGTCTGCGCAACGAGTCCCTCTTGAAACGTCTCGAATCTCGATTTGCGAAGCGCCACAGGGTCTTTCTTCTTTCTCACTTCAACGATGGCGGCATCAACCAAGTCCCGGGAAATATATCCGGGCTGCATGATCATCATCGTCCATTTCCACCCGGATTTGTCGCCGGCCGTGAACGTCGACATGTCTTCGGACCACCACAGCCCTTCCAGGGGCATGACGCCATAATCGATGCGCTTGGGGCCTCTCTTGACCATGAACTTCAGAGTGTAAGAAAGCGAATAGAGGGTTTCGACGGCTTCTTTGAATTGTCGGGAGGAGTTCGGGTCTCCTTCGCCGTCAACCATTAGAAAATTCATCGCCGGGACTTCAATGCGAACGACCTCCTTTGAGGGAGGCTCATACAGGGTTTTCAGTTCTTTTCTAACGTTCACTTTTGCCATGGTTTTGTTCTCCTTTGGAGGCTGAACAACGAGAGGCGCCCTCTTCCGTCCGTCACACCGGCACGACCGGGAAACGCAGGATGGTTTTGAGCTTTGCCGGTGCGACACGCCGCGGATCCGAAATGTAGATCTCGTGATGCGGCCCGGCAAAGCGCAGTCCCCGGGCGGCGGCGAGCTGTTTCATCGTGGCGACGGTGTCGCACTCCTTGTCGTACGGGCCGACGTGTAGCATCTGCACGCAGCGCCCCTCGGCGATCGATTCGAGGTGCACCAGCGCGGCCTCGCCTTCCTTGCCGCGCTTGCGCAGGGCCGCCACCGCCCGCACGAGTTCGTCCGCAGCGACGAACTCCGGGGTGCGGATGAACAGTTGCCAGCGCCACTGGTGGGCCGGCGGGAGCGGGGCGTCCCCGAGATTCAACCTAGATTCCGCAGCTGAGGCGAAATCCACTCGCTCACGCTCGCGGCCACGAGGAGTGGAAGCCTCAACCGCGGAATTTAGATTCATGTAGCGCGCCTCCAGCCGGGATATCGAGTAGTCCTGTTCGCCGGAGAACTTGCGCGTCATCTTCACAGTGAATGCGATTGAGTAGAGCGCGCCGATCCTCGCTTGAAATACGTCGCCGCCTGGAGCGCCCGTGCCTTCGATGGCGAGGTAGCGGGCGGGCGCGGTGTCGAGAACCACCGGCTTGCGGGGTGCGAGATACTCGGCCCGGAAGATCTTCCCGAGGTCGAGCTTGGCCGCAGGTTCTGCGGATGCGGAGAGTTTCGTGGAGGTCTTGCGGGCGGTGGGCTTCGTCTTCATGAGGGGTTCCTGGTTCATGCGCAACGATCGGTCAGTCGCAGGGCGCGGCTTTCGTCGTCGCCGTGGACAGCGGTGAATTCAGCGGGGAGAGGGGGACAAAGACATCGGTGATCAGCTCGGCCGGCGGCGTGTTCTCCGGCGAGTTGACGTATTCCTCGAAACACGGTGCGTCGCCCAGGTGGCGGCCGCTGCGGGGAAGCCACTGGCCCATGAGCCGGCCGTAGGTCTCCTTCAAGTTCGAGTAGGGCCCGAAATGGGTCGCCCGCACGTAGTCGCCGCCGCCGATCACCTGGACCCCGATGTCACCAGCCGGCTGGAACGAGGCGTCGACGGTCACGCAGGCGTCATAACGGATCTTCTCCGGCGGCGTGCTCTCAGGGTCGTTGTAGGAGACGCCGATGAGCCGGCAGCCCGCTCCGAGGTAGCCCTCCTTGCCGAGCCAGGAACAGAGCCGGTCCCAGGCGGCGCCGCATTGATCATACGGCCCGGTGTGCCGCACAAACGCGACGCGCATCGGGGCAACAGTTTCGATTGCGATTTTCATGGCGAAAAGGCGGTGGGTGACGGCGCGGAAGTCGGACGGCGGCCTGCCGCTGCAATAGTGGACCCCTGAACGGGCGGGGAGCTGGACCGGCCCTTCCTCCCGTCCGCGAAAGCCCGATGGCGACCGGCCGAACGCCGATTTGAATGCCCGGCTGAACGCCTCGTGGGATTCGTAGCCGGTTCCAAGGGCGATCTCGATCACGGACCGGCGGGTCGACCTCAGATCGCCGGCCGCCCGCTCCAGCCGCAATCGGCGCACGTGGGCGGCGAGCGGCTCGCCGAGCATGCCGCGAAACACACGATGGAAATGGTGCGGCGACAGGCAGGCGCGTTTCGCGAGATCCTCAAGCACCAGGTCTTCGTCGAGGTGTTCCTGGATATGCACCAGCACACGCAGCATCTGCTCCTTGTAGAAGCGAAGAGTCGATGCCTTGTGCCCGGGGTTCATCATTGGCGGAACCTTTATACTGCAAATATCCGCCGCTGGCTTGATCGTTTTTGCGAATCTCGCCGGAGTAAACCGGCTACATCAGGCCGCGCTTCCCCTTGATCAGCGCAATGGCTGCGGTAACCGCGGTCTCAACACGCAGGACGCGGGCTCCGAGATGCACGAATGCAAAACCTGCGCCGCGCAGGGTCGCGCGTTCGACGTTTGACCACCCGCGCTCGGGCCCGAACGCCAGGGCGATCGCGCGCATCGCGTTGTTCTCATCCTGACAACCCGGCGCGCCGGCGGACAGGGCCTGGGCTGACAAGGGCGCCGACGCTTCATAATTGTCGAGTGCGAAACGGACCGCATCCGGCGGAAGGGCGGCGACCACCTCGATGAGAAGGCGGCCGTGAGTCACCTCTGGCAGCCGTGTGTCGAACGCCTGTTCAGCTCCCGCGACCAGATGGCGCTGCCATTCGCCCGACGTCCATAGCGTGCTGTCTGCGTAGCTGCGTTCACCTTTCTCGGTGACGACAAAATGGATCGCGGCCACCCCGAGCGACGTGGCGTCGCGCAGGATGTCGCGGGCGGTCTGTGGCCGCGGAAGGCCGGCGATGAGGATAAGCGGGTCGGGTGGCGGCGGCTCCGCGCCCCAGGCGAAGGAAAGCGTCAGGCCCTCCGGGCGGATGGCGGTCAGCGTGCCCTTGCCGCGGGGGCCGTTGATGAGACCGGCGTCAAAGGCACCGCCTTCGCGACGCCGCAGAACCTGCAGAATGTGTACGGCGCGCCGGTCGTCACACGGCAACGGGCGGGCGATTTCCCCGGGCGTAAAGAGGATGAGGTTCACAGTCTATGCATAGGATCTCGGTCAGGTTGTAGGAGCTTGCTCGCAAGCGATGCAACCCTATCGCCTGCAAGCAGGCTCCTACAATTCCATACGAAACGAAGAACCGCTGCAATGGAGCATTAGAATGGGAAATCGCCTGCGGAGGCGGGAGGCGCGACCTTCTGTTCGACAGGTCTCTCGGCCCGCCCGTGCAGATTGCGGCTCGCGACTGTGATGGCTTTCTCGGGCAGGGCGGGGCAGGCGTACTGGCAGCCGCCGCAGCCGATGCAGAGGACGGGATTGACCTTGGGCAGGCGGAGATTGTCCCCGTAGGGCACTGTGTAGACCGCCTTCGTGGGACAGTGCTCGGAGCAGGCCGCACAGTCGGTACTCTTGACGATGACAATGCACTTCTTCTCGTCGAAATGGGCCTCGCCGATCTGGGTGACCTGTTTTTCCGCCAGGGCAAGCAGCGTTATCGCGCCGGTGGGGCAGACTTCGCCGCAGATCCGGCACTCGAAATTGCAGAACGCAATCGAGTAATCCATCCGGGGCTTCATGATGCCGGCGAGGCCATAGCCGGCCCAGGTGGGCTGAAGCACGTGGGTGGGACACGCACTCACGCACAACTGACACGCTGTGCAACGGTCGAGGAACCGGTCGATGCCGCCGGAACCCGGCGGGCAGATCGTGCGCGTGTAGGGGCCTGCGCGACGGTCCCTGCCGGGTTCCTCCGCGTCGCGATCATGAGCCTGCGGCCCCGCCTGCAGGCGCGCGCTTCCGGCGATGGAAACCGCCAGAGCCGTCGCTGCGCCCGCGATGAACGCGCGCCGGGCCGGGTCGGGGACGTCGCCGGAAGGCACGGGAGTCGCCGGGGGAATTCCGGCCAAGCCGGATTCATTCCGCTGTTGGAGCCTGCTTGCCCGTTCGACAAGCTCAGTGCCCCAAGCGTGTCGAGGGGCAGGCGGTGCTTTCGGCGGGGTCGCGAGCAAGCTCGCTCCTACAATTCCCTCGGATTTCGCGGGACTTGTCACAGGCTTCCGGCGCCGCCACGTCCAGCGGTAGCGGATACCGCCGTTGTCGCACGCGCCGATGCAATCGTAGCACGTGACGCAACGGGAGAAATCGATGGCGCCGCTTCGCAGCTCGATGCACTGCGCCTTGCAGATGCGCATGCAGGCGGCGCATTTGGTGCAGGCATTCTTGTCGATTTCCAGCCGGAACGCGGCTTTGCGGGCGAACATGCCGAGCAATGTTCCGAGCGGGCAGAGCGTGTTGCAGTAGAGCCGCCCCCGCCACACGACCAGCACGACGAGCACGATCAAAAGCAGGATCGGAAGGTGCAGCACCCACAAACTGGCCCAATGGGGCTCGACCCGGTAAAGGGCGGTGAGGCCGGCCGCATTTGCCGGACCCACGACCGCGTTGTTCGCGAGGGTGAGCACGGGGCGGAGCAGTCCCGAGGTGATCCGGCCGAAATTGCTGTACGGATCGAACGCCGCCAGGGCGAGGCCGCCCCAGCCCGCGACAACCCCGGCCACCGTCACCCAGAGCACAGCCTGCCGGATCCACGTGGATGGCGGAGCGTAGCGCTGGCGCGGCTGCTTTCGGCCGGGCCACCACGAGGAGACGCGTGCGATGACGTCCTGCAGGATGCCCAGCGGACAGATCGCGGAGCAGTACACGCGGCCGGCCGCGAGAGTGACGAGCAGGATGACCAGCGCGACGATTCCAAAGGCAGTCCCGGCGATCAGCGCCACCAGCGAAGGCACAAATTGCGCTGAGGCGAGCCAGTGCCCGACGCGGGGCGGGATCGCGCCGCGAAAGTCCGCCAACGCCGCCGTCAGCCCGGCGAAGATCGCCAGGGCCACGCCGACGCGGAGCAGTTTCAGACGGCGGTTCAAGTCAGATTAAACCGGCGGATCTCGACCTGATTGAGATCCATCGTGCCCAGCTTCATCTCATCGGCGATCTTCACATGCCGCACATCCGAGGGCTGGTGACCCAGCAGTCTCGCTGCTGCGGCGTCCAGCGCCACGATGTCGGTCGAGGCGAAGAGCATGCGTTTCTCGACGACGTCCTCCACCGAGACTCCGCGGGGGCCGTTGCGGAACATCGGATGGTAGGCGTCGAGCACGGTGAGAGTGGGCTTCTTGAAGGTGAGGAAGTCTGCGATCGTCTGGTGCAGATCGGCGCGATGATAGGCGCCGCGGTCCCAGATCACGCCCATCAGATTCTTCATCCCCGCCGTCATGAGGGAGCCGCTGTGGTGCTTGAGCACCGGCACGTTGAAGAAGACGTCGCTGTCCAGCACCAGTCCGTGCACCTTTGCCTGCTTCAGTTTGACGCCGCCCGGTATCTCGACCTCGCGGTAGAGGCTCTCGTCCTTGCCGTTGACGACGATGGCGCCGGCATCCCGCGCGGCCCGTTCAATCCCGCTGTTTCCGTACGTCCTCTGCCACTGGTCGCAGGTGTTGTCGAAAATGCTGACGGATTTCGCCCCGGCATCGAGGCAGAGTTTGACGAGGTGACCGACGAGCTCCGGGTGGGTGTTGGCGCCGCGCTCCGGCGGTGCGTCCCAGCCGATGTTGGGCTTCACAAGGACCGTCTGGCCTTTTTTGACGAAGGTCCCGATGCCTCCGAGCGCGGCCAGCGCCTGGTCGAGCATTGCAGTCCGGCTGCCGTCTCGCACGGCGACGAGCACGGGCCTGGCCGCGGCGGATGCTGTGACGGGCGCCGGAGCGGCTTCGCCACTTGCGGGCGCCTCGGCGGCAAAGATGTTCTTCCGGGTGGCGATCGACAAGGTGGCGCCGAGCGCGAGCCCAGTCTTGAGGAAATCACGGCGGCTTTTCATGGAGGAAGCATCAATTCGGGTATCCGGGTGCAGTCAAGTTCCGCCCAAGCTACACTCGAAGATGCTTTCCGACGCCGCATTGCTTGGCGAAAACGCGGCGGGAATTGACCGGCGGGAGCAGCACGCCGGACTTTACCAGCGGGATCTTTGTCCTGGGTTCCCGAGTTGAGGCTTCCATTCCTTGTGGCCGCGAGCGTGAGCGAGTGGATTCCGCCTCAACTGCGGAATCCAGGTTCATTTGGTTGCGGCGGAGCGACGGCGGGTTACATTTCGTCCAGCATGACACCGCTGGCCTTTCGGGACATCTTGGAACGCATGGCCCAATGGCGTTTTCCCGAACGCATCGACGGGGTGGTGGGCATCGCCAGCGGCGGCGTTGTGCCGGCGGCGCTCGTTGCGCAGCGGCTCGGCCTGGAACTCAAGGTCATCGCGCTCAATTACCGGGATGAGGCCAACGAGCCGCGTTTTGGAGAGCCGAAACTCCTCTCGGCGGTGCCGGACCTCGGCCGGTGGAAACGCGTCCTGCTGGTCGACGATGTCTACGTTTCCGGCAAGAGCTGGCAGGCCGCGCGCGCGTTGCTGCCGGCGGACGTGGAGGTGCTTCCGTTTGTGTTGAAAGGGAAGGTGGATTTCGCGCTGATTCGCGACGTTGACGGCTGCGTGCTGTGGCCGTGGCGGACGTGCTGAGAGGCTCTGAGGGGAAGGTCAGACGATGTTGGAACCTGCTTGCAGGTGAATCCATCAGGCCGAATCGCCTGCAAGCAGGCTCCTACGATTGCCTGGTTCCGCGAGAATCAAATTACGGCCCGGCGAGGATGCCGTCGATCGCAGTCAATTCGTCCCGGCTGAAATCAAGGTTCTTGATCGCGCCGAGGTTGTCCTCGATCTGGCTGACTTTGCTAGCGCCGATGAGGGCGGAGGTGATTGCCGGCTGGCGGAGCACCCAGGCAAGGGCCATCTGGGCCAGGGACTGGCCGCGCGCCCGGGCCATGACGTCGAGCTGACGGGTTTTTGCGAGCACGACGTCGGTGATGTGCTCGGGCCGGAGGAACCGCGGGTCGCGAGAGGCACGTGCATCCGCCGGGATGCCGGCGAAGTAGCGGCTGGTCAGCATGCCCTTGGCGAGCGGGGAGAAGACGATGCCGCCGATGCCTTCACGAACCAGCACGTCGAACAATCCCTGCTCGGGCGTGCGTTCGAACATGCTGTAGCGCGGCTGGTGGATGAGGCAGGGGGTGCCCATTTCGCGAAGGATCGCCGCCGCCCGAAGGGTTTGTTCGGGACCGTAGTTGGAGACGCCGGCGTAGAGCGCCTTGCCCGAGCGGACCGCCTGGGCAAGGGCGCCGCACGTCTCTTCCAGCGGGGTGGAGGGGTCGGGACGGTGGCTGTAGAAGATGTCGACGTAGTCCAGGCCGAGGCGCCTGAGGCTCTGGTCGAGACTTGCGAGCAGGTATTTGCGGGAACCCCAATCCCCGTAGGGACCGGGCCACATGTCGTAACCCGCTTTCGTGGAGACGATGATTTCGTCGCGCCAGGATGCCAGGTCTTCCTTCAGGACGCGGCCGAAGGTGAGCTCGGCGGATCCGGCGGGCTGTCCGTAATTGTTGGCGAGGTCGAAATGAGTGATGCCGAGGTCAAAAGCGCGCAGGATCATCGCGCGGCTGTTGGAGAAATCGTCCTTGGCGCCGAAGTTGTGCCAGAGCCCGAGGGAAATGGCGGGCAGGCGCACGCCGCTTCTCCCGCACCGCCGGTAGGTCATCGAGTCATAGCGCTCTGCTTTTGCTTCGTACAAGATCGCGAGCTCCTGGGGCGAGGTCCGATCACCAGGCTATCAGAAAGTTGCGGGCGTTTGTAAGACTTGATACGTTGCAATCACCATGTCGATTGCCACGACCGCATCGGACAAACTTCGCTTCCAGGAAAAAGTCGCATACGGGCTGGGGGACACGGCCTCGAACTTCTACTTCCAGATGTTCATGAACTTCCTGCTGTTCTTCTACACCGACGTGGTCGGTATAGGGGCGGCGGCGGCGGGAACCATGTTGTTTTTGGCGCGTTTCTGGGACGC
>PMKA01000253.1 GCA_003157575.1 Opitutia bacterium | reverse complement strand
GGTGCCGCCGCCGAGGTCATACACTGCGATCTTCTCGTCCTTCTTTTTTTCCAGGCCGTAAGCCAGCGATGCGGCGGTCGGCTCGTTGATGATCCGGAGAACTTCGAGACCCGCGATGCGGCCCGCGTCCTTTGTGGCCTGGCGTTGCGAGTCGTTGAAATAGGCGGGGGTGGTGATGACAGCCTGGGTGATTGTCTCGCCGAGCCGCGTCTCGGCATCCGTCTTCAGCTTGGCAAGAATCATGGCCGAGATTTCCGGCGGGCTGAACTGCTTGGCCCTGCCGTTTACTTCCACTTCGACAGCGGCGTCGCCATTGGAGGCCCGGACGACCTTGTAGGGGACGCGTTTGATTTCCTCCTGCACCTCGTCAAACTTCCGCCCCATGAAGCGCTTGATCGAATAGATCGTGTTGCGGGAATTGGTGACGGCCTGCCGTTTGGCGGGCTCGCCCACGAGGCGTTCGCCGCTTTTGGTGAATGCCACCACGGAAGGCGTTGTGCGCTTGCCTTCGGAGTTTTCGAGAACCGAGGGCTCACCGCCTTCGATGACTGCCATGCAGGAGTTCGTTGTGCCCAAATCGATGCCGAGTACTTTTGCCATAAAATCCTTGATAC
The DNA here is from genome assembly GCA_003157575.1 of Opitutia bacterium. GTDB lineage: Bacteria > Verrucomicrobiota > Verrucomicrobiia > Opitutales > Opitutaceae > Fen-1467. The sequence continues at coordinate 2,274 of PMKA01000253.1, read as the reverse complement.
GTTTGTGTGTTTTGGAGGTCTCGCCGCGTCCGGCTTGATACGTGCACCTACAGTATGCGATGGAGCGCGCCCCAGTTATGGGGTGCTACCCTACCGGTCATTCGACGGCAGGGATTCACCCCATGGCGAAGCGGCCCCGGATGGCGCAGTATTTCTGAGCTGTCTGCTCCCGCGCATGCGAGCCGGCGCGCCGGCCGGCCGGAGACCGGCAGGGCAGGCGCAGGCGACCAATCGAACAAACCCGTACATGAAACTCCCCGCCTTCCATCTCAAACGTTACCGGCAAATTGCGTCCCTGCTGTGGAAATACGGGCGCACCGACCTGGCGCAGCAGATGAGCGCGGAGGAAGGTTTCGGCATTGACGAACCGCCGTCCTCGGAGGGCCAGCAGTCGACGGACGCGACGAAGTCCGCCGCCGGACAGGCGTCGCCCGAACAACTGGCGGACGATCTGGAGGCGATGGGGCCAACCTACGTGAAGCTGGGGCAGGTGCTCGCGGGCCGGCCCGACCTGCTGCCCGACGCCTATTTGAAGGCGCTCGCCCGTTTGCAGGACAGGGTGAAGCCGTTCTCCTACGCCGAGGTGGAGGAAGTCGTCATGACCGAGCTGGGCGTGAGGATATCGAAGGCGTTTTCGCGTTTCGATGTCGAACCGGTGGCAGCGGCGTCGCTGGGGCAGGTGCATCGCGCGGCGTTGCGGGACGGCCGGGCGGTCGTCGTCAAGGTGCAGCGCCCGAACATCCGCAAGCAGATAGCGGAGGACTTCGAGGTGTTGGAGCAGATCGCAGCCTTCCTCGACGGCCACACCGCGTTCGGCCGGCGCCACCGGTTCCTTGTCATCCTCGAGGAGTTCCGCCTCACCATCCAGCAGGAGCTCAATTACGAGCGCGAGGCGCACAACCTCATCGCGTTCGGCAGGAACCTGAAGGAGTTCAAACTCATCCAGGTGCCGCAGCCCGTGCCAGACTACTTTACGCGGTCGATCCTGACGATGGATGAAATGGATGGGCAGAAGATTACATCGCTCGGGCCGCTGGCCTTGCGCGACCTGAAGGGCCCGGCGCTTGCCGAGGAATTATTCAAGGCCTACCTGCAGCAGGTGCTTGTGGACGGCCTGTTTCATGCCGATCCGCACCCCGGAAACGTCTTCGTCACAAAGGACGGGCGCATCGCGCTCATCGACCTTGGGATGGTCGGCCACACATCGCCGGAAATGCAGGAGAATCTGCTGAAGATCCTGCTGGCGATCAGCGAAGGGAACGGCGAGGCCGCCGCGGAAACCGCCATCCGGATGAGCGAGAAGCTGGAGGAGTTTGCGGCCCCGGAATTCCGCCGGCGGATCACGCAGCTGGTGGCGCTTCAGCGGGACCAGGGGCTGGAGCAGCTGAATGTCGGCCGCTCCCTCCTTGAAGTAAGCGGCATCGCCCAGGAAGACGGCCTGATTGTCCCGAGCGAACTCGTGTTGCTCGGGAAGACCATGCTGCAACTGGATGAGGTCGGCCGAATTCTCGATCCGACGTTTGATACCAGCGCCTCCATCCGCCGCCACGTGGCCGCGCTGGTGGCGCAGCGCATGCGCAAGGATGTCACGCAGGGCAGCATCTACACCACGCTGCTCGAGGTGAAGGATTTCACAGTGGGCCTGCCTTCCCGGCTCAACCGGATCATGGACACCGTCACCAACTCCGAGCTGGAGGTGAGGGTGAAGGCCACCGACGCCAAAATGGTGATGGACGGCATGCAGAAGATCGCGAACCGCATCACCATGGGCATCGTGCTGGCCGGCCTGATCGTTGGTGCGTCCCTGCTGGCGCGCGTGACGACGCCTTTCCAGATCTTCGGCTATCCCGGGCTGGCCATGCTTTGCTTCCTTGCGGCCGCGACCGGGAGCTTCTGGCTCGTGATCAGTATCTTTGTCTCCGACTACCGGAGCTGGAAGAAATATATGCGCTGAATCACCGGACGCGCCGCCGTTGCCCTGAACCGGCGCCCCCGCACCATGTTCAACGCCGCCAAAGATGCCCTGGCCAGCCGTGCCGCCCAAGTCTGGGCCAACACCCTGATCGCCCGCTATGGCAAGGTGCAGAACCTGAAGATCGACTCCCGCCGCAAGACCGTGGAAATTACCTGTCTGCTGGCCGGGGAACCCACGCCCATCACCATCAGGATTGAAAACTACGTGGTGGAAACCGAGCGGGACAAAAAATTCATTCGGGCAACCGATTTCAGCTGCACGCGCTCCTGGGTGCAAAACTTCCTGATGGATTTTGGCCC
>PMKA01000013.1 GCA_003157575.1 Opitutia bacterium | reverse complement strand
TCAGCTGTTCAATTCGAGCGAGAAACGTCTGGCCCGGCTGCTCCTGCTGCTGGCGAACTACGGCAAGGACTGTCAACCGGTTCCGTTGATCGCGAACATCAGCCAGGAGACACTTGCGGAGATGATCGGTACGACGCGGTCCAGAGTCAGCTTCTTCATGAATCGGTTTCGAAGTTTGGGCATTGTCGACTACAAGGGCCGAATTACAGTGCATAAGCCGCGACTGCGGGCGGTGCTGCTCGACAATCAGCCCGATTTCAACTCCGAATTGCGGGCGGTCGCATGTGCCTCGTGATTCAGGAAGCCTTCAGACAAGAAGAAGGAGGAGGCCGATACGGAACGGGTATCGGCCTTTTTCAATGTGATTGGAGGGGATCCGGTGTTGCCCGGCGATGCCGGATGAACAAGGTCGGTGTCAAGAGTTGGCGGCTGACAGTTGCTTCACGTGTTCGGCGCGGACTTCCGCTGCGCTGAAGAGGCTGAGGAATGGAGCGCCTTCTGCCGCGGCCTCGACGGCAGGGCGGCCATTGGCTTCCTCGCGTTCGACGATGCAGACTACTGCGGCGACGATCATTCCGGCCTCGCGGGCGGCTTCGATGGCGTTGATGGTGGAGGCGCCAGTGGTGCATACGTCGTCGACGATGACGACGCGAGCGCCCTCGCGGCAGAAACCTTCAATGCGGCGGGCAGTGCCATGTTGTTTTTCCGCTTTGCGGACGAGGAAGCCGTGGAGCTGAGGCGCGGCTGGGTTGGAGTGCGCACGCCAGGCGCTGGCCGTGGCCACGTTGGAGACGATGGGATCGGCGCCCAGGGTGAGGCCGCCGACGGCCTCGGCTTCTATCCCCTTTTCATTGAGAAGATCGAGGATGGCCTCGCCGGTGAGCCGGCCGCCTTCAGCGTGGAGTGTGGTTGTGCGGCAGTCGATATAGTAGTCGCTGGTGCCGCCGGAAGAGAGCTTGAACTGGCCGAGGCGGAAGCTGGTGCGGGCTAAAAGGGCGAGCAGTTGCTGGGCGTGAGTGGTCATCGGGTTTGATTGTACCGGGAACAGTTGTCAGTGGTCAGTTGTCAGTTGACAGTCGAAATAATCCGTCCAACTAAGGCTTTATGTCGATTACTTCGCCATGCTCATTCACGAGGGAGATTTCGATTCCAGCCTCTTTTGCGCGGGTAGCCATTATTCTCGCCCGCCGACTCGTGACATCTGTATATGGCACAACTGCGATCTGTCGTCCGCTCCTCGCTTTGGTCATCAGCAGCCCCACTGCTTCGCAAAGGCCCTTGCGCAGACGAGAGACCTGTCCAGGATGGCGCGTGTTTACAATGCCGCCCTTACACTCTGCGATGATCGACTCTGTGGGCGTGCTTGCAACAACATCGCCCTGACCCGATTTGGCGGTAACAAGGATCCGCCTTTCACCCGAAACGTAGGTACCGCAGTAATTAGTGGTCCCCTGCGCCTTCATCAACGCGAAACCCTGATCCGAGAGCCACTTCTTGATCGGAAAGCGCTTTCCATGTTCACCGTCTGGGTGCAGTTCAACCGAAGCCAGTTCCGGCAATGTTGCGAGCAAATGCAGACCGTATGCAAGCATCACGGCGGCTTCGGTGAGGTGTCTCTCCGTTTCACCGTCACATTTCTTGCGTCGATTTGGGGGCGGTTCTAATTCGATAATAAGATCGTCAAGGGTCAAGTGCGACTCCCTGTATTGAAAGACGGATTCAATATCTCACATGGGACATCAAACTGACCACTGACAACTGAAAACTGATCACTGTATTTCACATTTTTTCCAGGTGCTGGAAGCCGCCAGTGCCGAGAAGCATCAGGGAGAAGAGGAGCAAGTTGTAAGAGGCGTGGACCAGGACGCTGGCGGCTAGAGAGCGCGTGGCGAGGCGCGCGCAGCATAGGACCAGGCTCACGCAGAACAGCAGTAGAAGCGGGCCAACAGCGTGCGCGATCTGCTCGGCGTGCATGAAGGCAAAAGGAATGCTGGTGAGGATAGAGCCGATGACCATGGCGAAGATGGACCACTGGGGATGGCCGTCCGCGTCGAGGGGGCGGCGCGACTTGCCGGTACTTCTCTCGATGGTCCAATCCCATGCAGTGCAGAGGGCGGGAAGCAGGAAGCCGCGGAAGAACATCTCTTCAAAAAACGGCGCGATGGTGACGCCATAGCCGAGCAGCAGCCAGGCCGCGAGGCGGGTTTGGAAAAGCTTGTCAATGGGAGCATTCGGCGGGCCGGGCAAAACGACTTCGTCGATCATGGCCAGCCCGAAACAAAGGCCTGCCGCGGCAAACAGCCACCAACGCAGGCGCAGGGCGGTCGCAGAGTTCCATTGCAGGCCCGCGAAGAAGCCTTGGTGCCAAACCAGGGGGAAGACGATAAGGCAACCCAGGAAAGCGAGCAGATAGAGAACGACCATGCTTCCGAGGGTGTAGTGGATGTCGGTGTTGGCCTGCTGGAGCGTAGTGACGCCGAAGAGATGGAAGTAGAGGGCGGACCACGTGAGGAGAACCGTGCCGATCAAGGCCAGCGAAACAAGAAGACCCAGGATAGCGAGATGGCCGAAGTTGGGGACGCGAGTTGGGGGCGAGATCTCGGGCTGGCTAAAGGACTGGAAGAGAGGCGGTTCTATGGCCGCCTGTTCTTGAGGGAATGTTTCAAGAGCAGAGGAAGCCCACGGTTCATGGGCGGGATCGGCAGCTGCAAACGACGGATTCTCCGGCGAATCTGCCGAGAAATGTTCCTCAGGGACAAAGGCTCGCTCAGATTCCGCGGGGTTGATGTACGAGCTGAAGCCCGTACCCTCCAGCCGGGTGGTTTCTTCATCCGGAATAGTCAGGTCGCGCGGGACGATGGGGTGGTTCTCGGGCACATCGCTCATGGGATCCCTGTTTTCTTTTTGCGTGGCCCGGACCTCTTGGGGATGACCGTGTTGGGCACTTCAGTCTCCGGCATTTTACTGGAGGAAGCAGGTTGAGGCTGCTGGTTTCCCAAGGCGATCGCGGAATTGGATTGTGCATCTTCGTCGACGTTGTCGGATTCCTGGTCAGGCTCGACAGGCGCGAGGCGGCCGTTGGCGGAGGCATAGTAACGGGTGAGAAACTGGCCGGTGTAAGAGCCCGGAGTGGCTGCGATCTTAGCGGGCCGGCCCTGTCCTACGACGCGGCCGCCGGCTTCGCCACCCTCGGGACCGAGGTCGATGATCCAATCGGCGTTGCGGATGACGTCGAGGTTGTGCTCGATGATGATGACGGAGTTGCCCAGGTCGGCGAGACGATGCAAGACCTCGAGCAGCTTGCGCACGTCGT
>PMKA01000444.1 GCA_003157575.1 Opitutia bacterium | reverse complement strand
TCGACTTGCCCGAGCCGGTCGGGCCGCAATGGAGGATCATACCGTAGGGCTGGCGGATGCACTCCCGGTACTTTGCCAGATTCTCCTCCGAAAAGCCGAGCGCAGTGAGCGGCAGCGTGCTCTTCTGCTTGTCGAGGATGCGCATGACCACCTTCTCGCCGAAATTCATCGGTCCGGTGGCGACGCGCAGGTCGATGTCGATGTTCTTCTTTGTGTACTTCTTGAAGACGATGCGACCATCCTGCGGCAGCCGGCGCTCCGAGATGTCGAGGTTGCACATGATCTTGAGGCGGGTGACGAGGGAGTTCGACACCTGGTGCGGCAGCCGCAGCTTCTCCTGGCAGAGCCCGTCGATGCGGTAGCGGACCAGAAGCTCCTTTTCGAGGGGTTCGATGTGAATGTCCGAGGCGCCGCAGATGTAGGCGTCCTCGATGATCCGGTTGGCGAGCTGGATGATCGGACCTGAATCCTCGCTTTCGAGCTCGCCGGCCTTGACCTCGCCGCCTTCCGCGGAATAGGCGGTGTCGATGAGCTGGGCCACCTCGGAAATGTCGATCTCGCTCTCGCCCTGCACGCCCTTGGGCTTTTCCTTGAAGAATTTCTTGATGAGCTGCTCGATCAGCGTGGCGGGGGCGACTCGCACATCGTCGATCAACAGTTCGGTTGCGTGCTGGAACGACTCCCGCTTCACGTAGTCGAGCGGGTTGGCCATCAGGACCGACACCGTCGCGGTGCCGGTCTTCTTAACAGGAAAGACCCCTTCGCGCCGGATGATCGCGTCGCCGGTGACTTCGACGAGCTTTTCGTCGATCTCGATGTCCTCGATCCGGGTCACGAGCGGCAGATCGGAGAACTTGGAGACGAATTTGGCGGTGTCCTCCGCATTCAGCTGGAATTTCGGATCCAGCATGCGGTGCATCAGGGTGGCGGAATATTCGGCCACCTCCTGGAGCAGGGCTAGGTCCCGCTGCTCGAACTGGCCGTTGGTGCCGGCGTAAATCTCCTTGTTGAGCAGCTGGATCGCGCCGATGACGACGTCGGTCTTCAGCGGCACGGTGAGCATCGAATGCACCTCGAAGCCGGTGTTCATCTTCTTCAACGCGACCGCCTCCGGCCCCTTGCTGCTGAAGAAGAGCGGCTGGCCGGTTTCGATGACCTTGCCGACGTTGCCCGTGCCCTTGGGAAGCTGGAGCTGGAGCAGCTTCTCCGCGGCCTGTTTGAACTGGAGCTCCTTGGCCTTGTCGGTGCCCCAAAGGGTCGGGGAATAATAGACGTGCCGGAACAGGATCTGCTCCCCTTCAAGCAGGTACAGGGTCATCGACTGGCAGTGCAATTGTTCGACGACCTTCGTAGCGGTGAGCTCGATGACGGAACTGAGATCCTCACGGCTCGGAGCCGGCTTGGAGAGAATCTTCAGGAGGAGGGACCGACGGAGCTGACCGGATAGAGTGGGGGCGGACATAAGGAAAGAATCGGGCGCCGCTGGCAGATGGTTGGATTCTGGAATTGCCACGACCGCCTGCGGCCCGCAATGAGAAAGATCGGTGCATCGCCGCAAAACAACCCCGGCGGCGCCCGTCTTTATGTTTCCCTGGCTTCAACGGCTCCTGTCACGAGGCGGACCTGCGGGCGGCCCGGCCGCCGTACGCGGCGCGGAAGGCGAACGGATTGCCGCCGAATTCCTCCGCGGCCGCCTGGGCTACGAGATTGTGGTCCGGAACTGGCGCAATCCCCTCGAACGCCGCGAGGAGATCGACATCGTCTGCCGCGATCACGACGTGCTCGTGTTTGTCGAGGTGAAGACCCGCCCGGCCGATGCGCTCGTGCCGGGCTTCTTTGCCGTGGACCTCCGGAAGAAGCGCGCGCTGCGCAGGGCCATCCACGCCTATCTCACGCAGCTCCAGTTCAGGCCGCCCACCTTCCGGTTCGACGTCGCGGAGGTCATTCTGGCGGGGAACACTCCGCCACAGGTGCTGCATTTTCAGAACGTCCATCTGTTCCCGAAAGGTTATCACGTCCTGCGGTAGGAGCGGTTTCCCTAGGGGTGCGGTCTTGCCGCGCCCGTCCGCCTTTGTAGGAGCCTGCTTGCAGGCGATTCCCCCGGGGATGGCCGGGTTGCAGGAGCTTGCTCGCAAGCGATCTCATTTTCGCCTGCAAGCAGGCTCCTACAATTTGAATGGATACGGCTTTGCCGGCAGGCTCCTTTGACTTTCGCCGGTTGCTCCCAATACTGAACGCACGCCCATGTCCGATCATTCCCGTCACCCGTTCCTGCAAGGATTGAGCAAGTACCGCGGCGCCCCTGCGACGGTCGTCGTCATCTTCGGCGCGTCGGGCGACCTGACGGCGCGCAAGCTGCTTCCGGCAATCTACAACCTCAGCCACGACAACCTGCTGCCGCCCGATTTCCACCTTGTCGGCTTCGGCCGCAAGCCGCTCCCGGACGCGGAATTCCGCGGACACGCCGAGGCTGCAGTCAAGGAGTTCTCGCGGCGGGAGCCGGATCCGGGCGCCTGGAGCAGGGTGGCGCGGAACACGGTGTATGTCGCGGGCGGCTACGACGAGCGAGCCGCGTTCGACCGGCTTCACGCGCTCATCCAGAAACTCGAGGCGGACTCGGGTCGGGAGCTTCAGTCGCTCTTTTACATCTCCACTCCGCCCGCGGCGTTCCGGCCGATCATCGAAAACCTTGGCGCGTCGGGGCTGGCGGGTCGTCATGCCGGTTCGCCGCTTCAGTCAAAGGTCATCATCGAGAAGCCGTTTGGGCGCGATCTCGCCTCCGCGCGCGAGCTCAACCGGATCATCGCCGGGGTGCTGCAGGAGTCGCAGGTCTTCCGCATCGATCACTATCTCGGGAAGGAGACGGTGCAGGATCTCCTCGTCCAGAGGTTCGCCAACGCGATCTTCGAGCCGCTGTGGAACCGCAATTTCGTCGAGTGCGTGCAGATCACAGTGGCGGAGGACGGCGGCGTTGGGTCGCGCGCCGGCTACTACGAGCAAAGCGGCTGCCTGCGCGACATGATCCAGAATCATGCGATGCAGCTCCTGGCCCTCACGGCGATGGAGCCGCCCGTGTCGCTCGACACCGAGGCGATCCGCGATGAAAAGGTGAAACTCCTCCGCGCGATCCAGCCGCTGGCGGCCGTCGACGTGGCGCGCGGGCAATATGCCGGCGGCCTGGCGGACGGGCGGGCCGCGCCGGGCTACCGGGAGGAACCGGGCATCAACGCGGACTCGACGACGGAGACGTATGCGGCCCTGCGCATTTTCATCAACAACTGGCGGTGGGCGGGTGTGCCGTTCTACCTGCGTTCGGGCAAGCGCATGGCCCGCCGCGTTTCGGAGATCGCCATCCAGTTCAAGTGTCCGCCGGGCACGCTCTTTGCCCAGGACGGGAAATTCGATCTGGCCGCGAACATACTCGCCTTCCAGATCCAGCCCGACGAGGGGAGCACCGTGCTGCTCAACGCCAAGATCCCGGGCCTCGAAACGCGCATGCAGCCCGTGAAGATGCATTTCAGGTACGCGACGACGTTTGGCTCGAACACGCCGGAGGCGTACGAGCGCCTGGTGCTCGACGCGATGGTCGGCGACGGCACGCTCTTCATCCGCGGCGACGAGACGGAGGCGTCGTGGCGGTTTATATCGCCGGTGCTGGATCGCTGGCAGGCGCAGCGGCGGGAGGGGCTGGAAGATTATCCCGCCGGCTCGTGGGGTCCGAAATCGGCCGATGCCCTGCTTGCGTTGCGAGGACACGAATGGAGAAAACCCTGAGCCCGGCGCCGCCGCGAAAGTAACAAGGACGGCTGCCTCTTCTCTCCGCTCCCTGTCCCCCGTCACTCGTCACTCGCCCCCCGTCACCCGAAACCTGTCGCTTCGTTCCGATGCCTGCAGTCTTCAACACTCTTCCCGGCCTGGAGGTTTCCGTCGGCGGGATCACGCAGAGCCTGGCCCGGCTTTGGGAGGGGGAGCCCGGCGACGGGGCCGGCGCGCCGTCGGAGTTTCGCGCCGCGCAGATGAACCTCGTTCTGCACCTGGGGCTGCCGACGACGGCCGAGGACGGCTTGTCGCAGTTCAACGCCGCGGTTCGCTTCACCCAGCGTTATCCCGCCCGAATCCTCGTGCTTTGCCCCCGCCCGGAGGGTGGCACGGACCAGGAGATGCGCGCGAAAATCTACAGCGAGTGTTTCATCGGGAGGTCGCGCCGGGAGATGAGCTGCATCGAGGCGGTCATCCTGAGCTATCCGCAGGAACACCGCGCGTACCTTGAGGACCAGGTGTCGGTCATCGTCGAGGAGGACCTGCCGGTCTACTACTGGGTTCATCGCATGTCGCAGGTGCACAGCATCGCCGGCTACCAGTGGCTCCTGCGCAATTCAAAGCGCTTCCTGATCGACACCGCAGTCTCGACGCCGGAGGCGCGGACCTTCGCCTGGCCGAGGCCGGACGGTTTTCGCGACCTCGCGTGTGCGCGCCTGCTGCCGGTCCGCCAGGCGCTCGGACAGTTTCTCAGCGCCTACGAGCCCCGGGTCATCGTCCGCGATCTGCGGACCGTCGCGGTGGCGGCGGCGCCCGCGTTCGCAGCGGAGGCGCGCGTGCTGCTCGACTGGGCGCGTGTGCGCCTGAAGGCGTGCGGCGCGCCGGGTGAAAACGGACCGGCCTATGAAATCTCAACGACCTCTCCGGGAACAACGTCGTCGTTGGAGCTGGCGTTCGCCTACGACGACCGCCGGCGCTTTCTCTGGCGCGCGGATTTTGCGCAGGGGCGCTCCTACTGCGAAAGCACGATCGGCGGCGGCAGGCAGACTCTGCCGATGACGAGCGGCCTTCTCAGCGCCGAGGAGGCGCTCGGCGAGGCGATCTTTGGATAAGCGGGTGGATCGAACATGTAGCTGCGAGCGTGAGCGAGTGGCCCAGAAGTAGCTGCGAGCGTGAGCGAGTGGCGCTCGTTGAGTGGGTTCCTGCGATCGGATTTTACAGGAGGCCGCAGAGATCGCAGAGGCCCTCCAACCCTCCGTTCTCTCCGTTGCCTTCTGTAAAAACAGTTTGGGGTTGATGACGGTTCTGCGACTCCTCTGCGCCCTGCGAGCTCCTGTGAAGAAGTTGACCGGCTGCGCCTGAAAACATGATTTTACAGGAGGGAACGGAGAGAACGGAGGCGTCTCGAGCGAAGCAAGGCCTGCCGATTCCCGCCTGGATAACGGCGCCTTTTCTCGGGGTTATTGACTCCATTGCGGATGATAAAGGACGGGCGAACCAGCCACCAGAGGCACAGCCGGTAATTCGTCGGCCTTCCAATTAGTGCCCGTGGCCCGGCTGCCCCACCTCAATCGGTCGGCAAAGAATGAGAGCACTTTGGCTACTTCCGATCCTGTTTTTTGTCTCTGCATGCACTCCGTCGGCGCTAATTCTCTCATCGGCGCGCAACGAATATCGCATTCTGAATAGCGATTCGACGCGGCAGAATATCGAGAAGCACCTTGGAGCGGCCTTGCAGGAAGAGAAGATCTCGCCGCCAGTTGCGCTGGACGCGTTCCGGTTTCCGGACGTCAAAAGCGGTCCGAACAGCAGGTTTACCAATCATAGGCTATTCTACTCGCCGGGCTGCTCTCCGCCGCCCGAAGGCAGACAAATTGTTGCGGCTTGCTGTCGGTATCGGATGCGGGGGAAGATCGTCCCTCACGGGTTTGCCGGCGATGCGAATGCGATGACGATGATGACACTTGGTCTCGGGGAGATTATTGCGCTTCCGATGGCGATTAGCGAAGTCGCGCCGGACGCTTCGATCGTGAACGATTTTGAGGTTTGGTATTCTACAAAAAAATAAAGTACTCGCTTACTATTGGACTTGGCAGTCCGAAGAACAGCCGAACCCAGAAGGTCGTGTGCCGCGATAACCTGCCCTCGCCAAGCCTGTTGCCGACAGCTGCGCACGGGGCGCGCCAGGCATCGGCCGTGCGTCGTCTCGGCAGACGGAAGCGCGCTTGCCTCCCGTCCGCACCCAGTCATCCTGCCTTCATGGGCTACGCGTTCGCCAGGCTGGAGGATATGGATCTGGTTGTGTCGCCGCCCGATAGGAAAGTGATTCCAAATCCCTTCTCTCCAAACATACCAGCTGCATTGGCAAAGTAGTGCCGCGCCATCGATGAACGCACCATCAGCCGCCAGGGCTTCCGTCTATATTTCGACTGCGGATTCCTTCTTTGTTGTGCATCCGGTCGCCGACGCCGGCGCCGTCGTGCCTGACATCACCGTCCACCTCGACAGGAGCCGCCAGACCATCGAAGGCTTCGGCGGCTGCTTCAATGAGAAGGGCTGGGAGGCGCTCTCGGTGCTGGGCCGGGAAGAACGTCGTGCGGTCATGCGCCGAATCTTCGATCCGGTGGACGGCCTCGGTTTTTCCATCTGCCGCGTGCCCATTGGCGCGAACGATTACGCGCTCGATCGCTACACCCTGGATGAGACTCCGTTCGATTACGAGATGGAGCATTTCTCCATCGGGCGCGACGAGATCAGGCTTATCCCTTACATCAAGGAGGCGATGTCCATACAGCCGAAGCTCCGTCTGTGGGCGTCGGCCTGGACCCCGCCGACCTGGATGAAGGACAACCGGACCTTCGACTCGGGCGTATTCCTCGACGACCCGAAGACCTACCGGGCTTATGCGCTCTACCTGCTCAAGTTCATTCAAGCCTACCGGCAGCACGGCCTGCCCATGGAGGCGGTGGCAGTGCAGAACGAACCCGGCACCCTGACCAATTACCCGTCCTGCGACTGGACTGCTGCCCAGTATCTGAGCTTCATCCGCGACTACCTCGGCCCGCTCTTTGAAAAGGAGGGAATGCACGGCGCGATCATGCTCGGCACGTTCAACCAGCCGCCGCTCGCCGCTCACGCGCTCGCCGTTCTTCTCGATCCGAACGCCAGGCGCTTCGTTTCCCTTGCCGGCATGCAATGGTACAGCCT
>PMKA01000517.1 GCA_003157575.1 Opitutia bacterium | reverse complement strand
CAATGATTGGGATCTCGCTCATTACCGCACGCGCCTTCCCGAGTATTATGGTTCGGATGCCCCCATTGTTTTGCTTGCGCTCGACGCGGTCGCCTCTGGAGAGCCGTTGGATTTTGAGGGCATTTTCCGCGAGGTGCGCAACCGTTTGGCATTCGACGATGCGGATCGGCTGCGCGATCTGCTTCGCCTCCTTCAACAGGATCATTACCTCGAGCGGGATCCCTCCTCCGGGAGGTACAGGTTTCGCTTTTCGCTTATTCGCCGGTGGTGGCGGTTTGACCGCAATCTCTGACGGAGGATCCGACCATGGAATCCCGCATCTTCATCTCCCGATTTTCACCGAACCGCACCGCTCCGGAGGACCTTGAGAAGATTCATGTTCAACGGCACGAATTGCTCGAAAAAGTCGTCGAGCGCGTCCGTGCGAGCGTCCTGACCGATGCCAAGCATCATCTCCTTTTCGTCGGGCCCCGCGGTTGTGGGAAAACCCATCTCCTGGCCTTGCTCAATCACCGGCTGCAGCAGCCGGCGCAGGCCGATCTTGCCGACCGCTTGCGCATCGCCTGGCTTAACGAGGATGAGACCAGCACGACATTTCTGGAACTACTGCTTCGGATCTATCGCGCCCTTTCAGAGCGCTATCCCCAAGAGTTTCCAGCAGAGAGGATGGAGGCAGTCTACGGAAAGGAAGTCGCAGCGGCGCAGAAGATCGCCGAGTCGGCTCTTCTTAACGGAATTGGTGGGCGAACCGTGCTCGTTTTCATCGAGAATCTGGACTCGCTCTTCAGCCAGCTCGATGTGATGGAACAGCGGTCCTGGCGCGCCTTTATCCAGGATAATCCCCGTTTCGTTACGATTGCCACTGCCCAGGGCCTTTTCGCCGGAGTGGCAGACCGGGACCAACCGTTCTTTGGGTTCTTCGATACCGAGCATCTCCAACCGCTGACGGTGCCGGAAGCCACTGAGCTCATGGAGAGAATCGCCCGTCTGAACAACCAGCCGGATTTGATCGAGTTCCTTTCCACCTCCCGCGGCCGCGCCCGTGTCCGCGCGATCCACCACCTTTCTGGTGGAAACCAACGACTCCATATCGTCCTGTCGGATTTTATCACCCGGGAATCGCTCGACGACCTTGTCCGGCCATTCGAGGAGATGGTGGACGAGCAACTGACCCCGTATTATCAGGAACGGCTGCGGTGGATTTCACCTCCGCAACGCAAGATCGTCGAATTCCTCTGTCAGTTGGCTCATCCGGTCCCGGTAAAGGTTATCGCCGAGCGGCTCTTCTCAGATCACGGTACTACCACGAGCCAGTTGAAAAAGCTCCGCGAGTTCGGCTATGTCACGACCAATGTCCGTGGGAGGGAAGCGCGCTACGAACTGGCCGAGCCGCTCATGCGCCTCTCGATGCAGGTAAAGGCGAACCACGACCGGAAGCCGCTCGATTTATTGGTGGATTTCCTGCGCGTGTGGTACGAGCGCGAGGATCTGGAGCGGCGTCTCGTTCAGCTTCTACCGAGTGCGTATAGTAGGGGATACTTTGAAACCGCCCTGGCGAAGTCGCAGTCAGGTGAACAAAGCTATTGTGTGGAGTTGCTTCGCCGCGAATTGTCCGACGTCGATCTGCAGCACTGCAGCGACGAACAATACGAAACGCTGCGCCTCGTCGCGGAGGAGTCCGACAAGCCAGAGGACTGGCAGGCGCTTGTTATCGCTTGTCTCAACCGTAAAGACTACGCGGGCGCAGTCGACCATTCGAACCGATTACTGGAAATGACCGATTTGCCCATTGACGTTAGGGCGACTTCGTTATTGCGAAGGGGAATCGCGCATTTCTCTCTGGATCAGGCCGAAATGGCGATCGTCGATTCTACGCAAGCGTTCGAGCTTCCCGGCCTCCCAGCCGTCCTGATGGGGATAGCGCTTCACCTGCGAGGATTAATGTATGAAAAAGTCGGGCGAGGTGAGACTGCGATCGCCGACTATACGCGCCTGATCGAACTGTCTGGAGTGCAGGTCGACATCGTGGCAGCAGCGCTAGTTCGCCGCGGGATATGTTGGAGACGCGACAAGACCGAATCTGCGATGGCCGATTTCACTCGTGTCATTGAAATGCCGGATGCACCCGTTGACATCATAGTCGGAGCATTCAAGGAGCGTGCCTGCATTCACGTGCTGAAGCATCGAACCCAAGAAGCGATAGCTGATTTCATTCGTGCGATCGGATTGGGCGGAACGTCTCAACAACGGGATGCGCGATATGCGAGGCTGGGTTTGGTGATTGCCCTGATATCGAACGATCAGTGGCGGGATGCTCTAGCTATGCTTCAGGACGACTTGATTGCGAAAGACGCGATTGATACTTTTAGCGGCGATCTCGCGGCCTTTTTTGTGCAGAACGTCTTCCACAAGATCACATCGCGCGAGATTTGGCATGAACGTGCAGGCCAAAGCATCGAGTTCTTCGCCAAACATGACGCGTTGACCCAGCTTGGTGAGGCGCTCGTGCGGCATCTCACCGAGCTCGGAGCAAGCCCGGTGGGAGAATCGGGTTATGATCAATGGCTTGAAGGCTGGCAGGCTGCTGCGGCTGGTCATGCGGAGTTCGATCTCCCGTTGCGACTGTTGCGGGTCGGCATCGCCTATCTCAAGACCCATGACGAAGGTTCTCTGCTCGAGCTGCCCAAGGAAGAGCGCGAAATTCTCCGCCAAGCGCTTCAATTCGATAAGCCGGCTCCAACGCAGACATAACTCAATTCCATGTCGCATCGCGTCGCAATCGTCCGGGACGGCATCACGACGCTTCCCGTCGACGCGATTGTCAACGCCGCGAACAAGCCGCTGCTCGGCGACGAACACCAACGAGCCGGCGTTTGCTTTCGGATCCACTCGCTCACGCTCGCGGCCACAGGGACGTCCTGGTCACCGGCCGATCGAGCACCCGCCTTGCGATAAGGCCGAAGGTGATTTCTGTCTTCCGGATATCATGAGAGCATTTATCCTGGGCCTGTTGCTGGCGGTGGGCGCGACTGCGACTGCCGCGGCGACCGGGGAGACAAATCCGATGCAAAACAAAACGGAATCGCTGGTGGTCGGAGGAGGGTGCTTCTGGTGCATGGAAGCGGTGTTCGACCATGTGCCGGGGGTGAAGTCGGTGGTGTGCGGCTACGCGGGCGGCCACACGAAGAACCCAAGCTACGAGGATGTCTGCACGGACGCGACCGGACACGCCGAGGTCGTCCGAATTGATTTCGATCCGGCCGCGACCAGCTATGCAAAGCTGCTCGGGGTGTTTTTTGACGCTCACGATCCGACCACGGTGAACTGCCAGGGCGGCGACGAGGGGACCCAATACCGCTCGATCATCCTGTATGCCGACGAAGCGCAGAAAGAGGCGGCTGAAAAGGCAAGGGCGGCGGCGCAGGCTGGGCATGCCGATCCTATCGTGACGGGAATTGTGCCGCTTGCGGTGTTTTACGCCGCGGAGGAGCACCACCAGCACTATTTCGCGAAGAACCCGACTGCGGGCTACTGCCGGGTCGTGATCAAGCCGAAGGTCGTGAAGTTGCAGGAGAAGGGCGTTATTTCAGAGTGAGACGGATGAAAGGCACGGGTCGACGCGTGGCGCATGCCGCGGTTTCGGGCTGCCCGCCTTGAAAAACGGCCGTTAGTGAGTACCTGTGCCGGACCATGAATAAACCTCTTGGAATCTTGGCGGCGTTCGTTTTCGTCGCCGCGGCGGCATTTGCGGCAGGCACCTATCCGGACATTTCGCAGGATCAACTCAAGCAGGCGATCGCCGACAAGGCGGTTGTCTTGCTGGACGCGAACGGCAGCGACAGCTTCAAGGAGGGGCACATCCCCGGGGCGATCGACTTTGACGCAAACCGCGATCGTCTCGCAAGCCTGCTTCCCGCCGACAAGGCCACCCTCATCGTTGCCTACTGTGGCGGCGAGAAATGTGTGGCTTACAAGGCGGCGGCAGCTGCGGCGGTGAACCTCGGCTACACCAACGTCAAACATTTTGCCCCCGGCATCAGCGGTTGGAAGAGTTCTGGGGAGCCGACAGAGCCGGGTTCCTGAACAGCGTGATTCGTGGAGTCCTGGAAACGGCCAAGCCGGATTCAGGCATTCGGACCGCCCTTACGAATGATGCCTACGATCACGAATGGTGTGTAAGGCCGGCGCCCGGCAAATCGCATGTGGGGCGGGCGCCGTTTCGACAAGCCGAAGGTCCTGAGTCCCTCGACTTTGTCTCGGGACCCTAAGCTTGTCGAACGAGCAGAGTCGATGAGCTTGTCGACTGTAGGGCGGGCGCTCGCCGCCTCGCCACCGGGAAGATTGGCATGCCGGCAAGCGGCAGCCCTACAATTCGCGAAACGGCCAGCCGGCTAGCGGCGGCCCTACAATCGTGGAAGCGGCCCGCCGGCAAGCGGCGGCCCAACACCCGACTGGCCAAGCCCGAGAGCGCTCTTGCTTACAGCGCGGCCTGCAGGATCGCAGTGAGTTCGTCGGTAGTGAGCGGAAGCGGGTTGGCCTTCATGCTGCTGGCCTGGGCTGCCTTCTCCACGAGTGAGGGAATCGCCTCGGCGGTGACCCCGTAGGTGCGGAGCGGCGGGATGCCAAGCTCCGCAATCAGGGCGCCCACCCAGCGCACGCCGTCGGCGGCCGTGGCCGACGGGTCCCCTGTCAGAAGGCGGGCGATCTCCGAATAACGGTCCGAGATTCTGGCGGTCGCGGCCCGCTGGCGGGCGGCCTGGATGTTTGCCTCCATGACGTGCGCCAGCAGCGCTGCGCACACGGCGCCGTGCGGCGCCGGGAACATCCCTCCGATCGGGGCGGCGAAACCGTGGACGGCGCCAAGGCCGGCATTCGCCAGCGCGAGCCCGCCGAGAAGGCTGGCGAGCGCCATGTCCTCGCGTGCCGCGGCATTCGGCCCGTCGTGAAACGCAGTCCGCAGACCGCGTGCGGCGCGCCGGATTCCCTCGACGCAGAACCCGTCGCTCACCGGATTGGCCCGCGTGCAGACGTATGGCTCGATCAGCTGGGTCAGCGCGTCGAGCCCGGTGCTTGCGGTGAGCGCGGGCGGCAGGCCCGCGGTCAGCTCCGGGTCGACGAGCGCCAGGCACGGCAGCATGAGGGGGCTGCGCAGGCTGACCTTGACCCTGCGGGCGGACGACGAGAGGACCGCGTTGCGGGTGACCTCGGCGCCGGTTCCAGCCGTAGTGGGAATGGCAATACAATGGGCGGCGGGTTTCGCGAGCGGAAGCCCCCGTCCGACCACCTCCAGATAGTCGAGCGGATCGCCGGGGTTGGAGAGGAGCGCGGACACGGCCTTTGCCGCGTCGATCGCGCTGCCCCCGCCGAGGCCGATGACGAGGTCGCTGCGGTGACGGCGGGCGTCTTCGGTGGCGGCCACGACCGCGTCGATGCCCGGCTCGCCTGCGATGGCGAACGTCGCGACGGCGATGTCCTCGGCGGCCAGCAGGTCGAGCAGCCGGTCGCCGTGGCGCGCCGCGCGGCCGGTGACTACAAACGCACGGCGACCCAGCCCGCGTGCGGCCGGCCCGGCCTCGCGCAGCGTGCCAGGGCCGAAGAGGATGCGGCTGGCGGTGGCGAATTCGAAGCGCATAGGATTTGAGCGGTGGACCGCTCAAATCCTTATGGGCGCTGCGCGCCCGGTGAAAAGGGGAAACTGCACTGGACTGAATTCATGCAGGCACATGTAGTGCTGCCGCCGTTTCGACGGGTTCGGCGGGCTCACCGCAAGCAGGCCGAAGGCCCTGAGGGGTCGAGGGGCCTGTCGGCGCGCCGTTTCCGCGATTGTAGGGCTGCCGCTCGCCGGCATGCCAATCTCACCCGTGGCGGGGCGACGAGCGCCCGCCCTACAACCGACAGGTCCCTCGACTCTGCTCGGAACCCTGAGGTTGTTGAACGAGCGCCCGCCGTGCAGCCGACAAGCGGACCATTCGGTGATCCACGGCGACCTCGCACGGTTTTCCGTTGAGCACGATTTGCAGGCGGGTCCGCCAGGTCGGGTGCAATGTGCTTGTCAGCCGGGAACCGGCGCCAGCGGCGCCCAGCGGCGGGCGCGGGCAACGAAATGTGCGGCGATGCCCGACGGCTGCTGGTGCGCGCGGGCAAGCTGCAGCGTGGCGCGCCAGGCGGGCTCGGCGACGAGCAGCAATCCATCAATGTGCGGCACGACCACGATCTCGTGGCGCGCAACCTGGTCGGCGCGATGGCGGGCGTGTTCTGCCTTCGCGGCGGCGAGGCGGTTGTCCGCGTCGAGGGCGGCGCGTGATCGGGTGGCGCGGGCGGTCAATTCCCGTTCGTAACGCTCGAAGTAGTCGTCGATCCGTTCCATTTCGCGTCCGAGGCGCGCCGCCTGCCTCTGGCGAATGACGGCGAGTTCGCCAGACAGCTCCTGTTCGAGCGCGCGGTGCAGCATGACCACCCATTGCGCCGGAACGGGCGCGGGCCAGTCGGGGGACCCCGACGCCCGCGAAACGGCGCGCGCAAACCCGATGTGGCGGGCCAGGTCCTCGTCGCGTTCCCCGTCCGGGAGCGACACCGCAACGCGGTGCAGCGTCCACTGTTGATCGATCGCCTGGATCTCGCACCGGGCGAGGGCAACCAACGAGAAATGCCGGTCGGGCGTGAGCGGTGCGTCCAGGCGCCAGCGTACCGTGTCCGGAAACTGCCCGCGCCAGAGCCGTTCGAGCGCGGCCGGATCCGGCGGATGGAGGCGCGTCTCGTCGCCGGCGAGCTCCACGCGTTCGAGAGCAAGCGGCTCGGGCCGCAGCGCCTCGGAGAGCCCGAACGTGAGCGGGCAGCCGGGAAAGACCTCGCGTCCGGCGTCGCGCGCGCCCGTGGCGTCGGGGGCCACAAACTGCAACTCGGCGGACTGGAACGTTCCGTCGGGGTTCCAGAGCTTCGCGGCCCGGCCTTCGGCGAGCACTTCGAGCCGGTCGTGCCATGGCCGTTCACAGACCGCCCCGAGAGCAGCCAGTCCCTCTTCATAGAAATCCATGAGGATTCCGGGTGAGTAGGGGAGCCGGTCAAGCTTCATGGGTGGAAGGCGCGATTACAGAGACTCAAAGTCCTTGGCGAAGAGGGTTTCGTCGAGTTGTTTGACCTCGCCGTAGGCGGCGCGGGCTGCGGCCAGTTCGTCGCCGAATCCGGCGAGCGATTCGCCGACGCGGCCCGCGTTCTCGCGCCAGAGGCGGAGAAGCTCCTCCTCGAACTCATCGCTGCCGTAACGCTCGCCGAGGACGAGGCCGGTCTCGCCGACGACGAGTTCGAACAGGTTCAGCTTCTCCTGCAGGATCCGCAACAGGTGTTCCTGGAGGGTCCCTGCCTGGACGAAATTGCAGATTTGGACGGGCTGCTGCTGGCCCAGCCGGTGCAGGCGGCCGATGCGCTGCTCGATCTCCATCGCATTCCACGGCAGGTCGAAGTTGACCAGGCAATGCGAGAACTGGAGGTTGCGCCCCTCCGTGCCGCTGTGGGTCAGCAAGAGGGCGCCGCCGGATTCGCGGAACCGGTCGGCGATGGGCTGGCGCTCGCGCGCGGGAGTGGAGCCGTTGATTAGGAACGTCTCAATGCCAGCCCCGCGAAGGAATTCGGCGACGGCGGATTGCGTCTCCATGAATTGCGAGAAGATCACGGCGCCGCCGGACGCCTGCGTGAGCGGAACCAGGAGCTCACATTTCCTGCGCCAACTGGCGGCGGGCGGCGCCTGTTCACACCACGCCTTTGCCGCGGCCCGCTCTGGGAACTTCTCGAGCGCGGCGCGCCAGGCCGCCGGACTGCTCCCCGCCGCCTGCAGAAGCAGCCGGCCCCAGAGACTCGCCTGGCTCGCGCTCAGGCGCGCGAGGGATGCCCGGAATTCCTCCTCCCAACGCTCCCAGAATTCGCGCTCGGCCTCGCTTGGTTCGAATAGAACCGTCTCGGCCCGGCGCGGTGGCAGTTGAATCCCGGAATTGGCGCGGGTGTTGCGGATCATCACCTGGCCCAACAACCGTCGCAACTCAGTCGGATTGCGCGGCTCGCGCGGGCGTTTTGGATCGAAGAACTGCGCCCGGAATTCGCGCGGCGATGACAACTGCCCGGGCTGGAGGAGCGTTACCAGGTTGTAGAGCTCATCGAGCGAGTTCTGCACCGGCGTTGCGGTGAGCAGGAGCAGATAATGGCGCGGGAGGACGTTGATCGCCTGCCAGGCCTGCGAGGTGCGGTTCCGCAGGTAATGCGCCTCGTCCACGATCAGCAGGTCCCAATGCACCTCGCGCGCCACCGCCAGATGTGCGGGTTGCTTGAGCGTGTGCAGGCTGGCCACCAGCGCCGTGTGGTCGCGCCAGAACGATGCGGCGTCGGCCCGGGCGTCAGTCTGGTTCGTCGTGACGACGGACAGCCCGAATTTCTCGCCAAGCTCCTCCTCCCATTGATCGACCAGCGACGGAAGCGTGAGGACCAGGAATCGTTTGATCATCCCCCGAGTGAGCAATTCCTTGATGACAAGGCCGGCCTCGATCGTCTTGCCCAAACCGACCTCATCGGACAGCAGCGCGCGTCCGCGCAGGGGCCCCAGTACGCGCAGGGCGGCCCGCAACTGGAAATCCAGGCGCTCGATCCGGCAGTTGGGCAGACAGAGCAGATCGTCCGACTGGTTGGACACCCACCATTGCGCGGCGCGTTCACGCAGCGCGTAGCCCGTCAAATCGGCTAGCGGAAGGACGGTGTCCTGGAACGTGAGGGATGGGGCCTTGATCGTGACGGGCACGGGCGGCGTCGGACTCCGGGGCGCAGCGGGCAGCAAACGGGCTGCTGCGGGCGGACCGGCCGGTGCGGGGTGGGGCACAGCCGCCGTCTTTGCACGAGCGCCCGGGCTCACGGTTGGCGTTCTTGTTTCTTCCGTGCGCCGCGCCTCTTCGTCACGCCGCTCGCGTTCGGCCAGGCGCGCGGCGATGAGCGCCTGCCTGCGCTCGGCCTCCTCGCGCCGCTGCTGCTCCTTGCGCTCGCGTCGCTCGGCCCAGTGCTCCGCGGCGGCTCGCGACTCGAAATCCATCTGCTCGATCATCCGGCCCATCGGGGAAGCCCGCTCGGACAGCATTTCGGCCATGAGCATCAGGTTCTCTTCGATCCATGCGACGGGCGAAACATCGGGATCCGGCTGCGGTCCGGGATCTGAACCCGCCTCGGGTAAGCCCGTTCGGGAATGTCTCCAGGCGACAGAAAATCTCTCCCAGTTCGGCGGAAAACGGTCCAGCCATCGCTGCAGCGCGCTGCGGATTCCGTTGCGATTGCCGGCGGATTCGTCCGACTCCTTCCCTCCATCGATCTCAAGTTCCCAGGCGAGACGGTTTATCCTCGCCAGGCGGACAACGCCGGTGGCAACACGTTTAGCCGTCTTTGGATCGGACCAGGCGAACTCCGCGTTGCCTTCGGCCGCATCTATGGTGAGACGCAGATCGAACCATTGCCCGGCTGGACCGGCGCCAGAGTCGGCCGGCGCCAGATGGATCATACCGGCGAGATATGCCAGGGCTTGCCGGCCACGATCCTCCTTGCTGGCCGGTGCCCAGGTCCGGTCATCCAGGACCCCCGCGAAGTCGCGGACCCTGTCGTTGAGCCACGCCCAGCGGTCCACGCCGGGCGGAAGCATGAGCAGATATCTCTCGCCTGCCCGGGTGCGGCCCATGTTTTCGGCAGCGATCAGGCCGAACCGGATTGTATCCTCCGCGATTGGGTAGCGCTTGCGGATTCGCTTGAGCAGAGCATGGGTGGAAACCGGTGCGGCCATGCAGCTATCGGCTGGATGGATGCCCTCCGGTTCGCAGACCCATCGGAGCACAGAGAACGGCGAGTGTGCCCCCGTCGGCTGCAACCGCGCGCTCAGCGACACGGCGCCGTCGGATTCCGTCCAATCGAAGCGCATGACGCCCGCAACCACGTCCAGGGTGACAGTCAGCCCCGGAACCCCGGCTGCCGATTGCAGCTTTTCGACCCCGCCTGTGTCGGTTTGGGGCATGGGTTCCTGCGGTTCATCCATTGGGCATGGGCGGCAGCCACCTCGAAGGTTGTCATGACCACGCGGCCGTTGGTGGCTAGGGGAAACTCGGAGAGATAGAGCTCGGTGGCTTCCTTGAGGTTGGCGAGCGCGGAGTCGAGAGTCCGGCCTTGGGTCGTGGCGCCGGTCTCGGGGTTGGAGGCGACCAGCCACTTACCGTCCGGCGTTGGATGGATGATGGCGGTCAATGTTTGCATTGATGGAATCCATGCGGGCCGACGTTGCCTTGTCAAACACGACAGCCTGCCAGTTGACACTTCGCGGCGAGCATGGTGAAAGCCCAAGGAAGGTACTTTCGGTGCTGGCCCCGCCCGCCGGTCTTTATGATCACAATTTGTGATGTTAGAGATCTGGCTGCCTCCGAACTTGATATCACCATTTGTGATCTCAAGTCTGTAACTTCCGGACGGGTAAGTTGAAACGCGAAGTCCTTCGGGAAGCGCCCCGCGTTTCGCTTAATGGCCTGGTTGAAGGCGATCGTCGACACGCCATAGGGAGCGGCGAGGTCGCTATCGAAGACGACGCGCTGGCCGCGGATGGTATGGATCGGAGGGAGTTCGAAATCAGACATGGGGTCTCTTCAGCGTAATATTTGTTCAACAACCGAGATTCTAACAACTAGAAACAACTAGAAACGGCTCTCCGTGTGAGCACCTAACGGCATCCCGTTACCGGCGATGAAAGGGTATGAGTATTTCGGAATACTGGGCAGCGCAGGGCTTCTGCCGGTGCTCGGGGAAGGGAGGGCACATTCAAGCATCAATTCGA
>PMKA01000458.1 GCA_003157575.1 Opitutia bacterium | reverse complement strand
GCCGATCTTTTCGGCGGTCTTGGCAATTACCGGGGTCGGGTCGCCGCGCGCAATTTCAAGGTCTATCTTCGCAATCCCGTCGATCTTCCGGATGTGGAGGACGTGTTGACGAAGGAGATGATCCGGTCCGGCGACCGCGTGATCTATCTGCGGGCCGACCTTTGCCGGTCGGAACTCAATATTGAAATTGAGGCGACCCTATTGGGCGCGGAACCCGCCGTTTGACGCAGGAAGTCCGCCAGATTTCAAGAAGGCCGCGCCCGGAAGAAAGGTCGTCTCCAGCCTCATGTATCCGGTCCGGAGTTCAAAGTTCCGGGGGAGGCAAGCAGCACACCGATCCTGCGCCGGTCGGTTTTGCCCCGGAGGGTTTGCGGAAATGCCGGCAACACGAGCAGCCGCTCCGGGATCTTCCATGGAGCCAGGCGCTCGCGGAGGGCCTGGCGCAGGTCGGCCGGTGTCAGATCCGCTGCGACGGCTGCGGCGAGCGCATCGGCGAACGAGGGATGGGCCATCGCGCAGGCGTCGCGCACACCCGGGACGGCGCGCAAGGCGGCCTCGATCTCGGCCAGATCGAGGCGGCGCCCCGCGATCTTGACCAGCCTGCCCGCCCGCCCGAGCAGGACGAGTTCGTCAAATTCATTGATGCGGCCGCGGTCCGCAGGAATAAAACTGCCGCGGCCCATGACGGCGGCGCTCCTGACGGCAAAGCGCCGGTCCTGGCGCCATTGCAGGGTCACGCCCTCCATGGGTGCGCCCACGCTCCGGCCGGTCAACGTGGCCTCGCCGGTGCGGTCATAGCTGATGCCTCCTGTTTCGCTTGCGCCGTAGAAGCCATGCACGCGCCGGCCGAATTTCGTCGCGAACGCGGTCGCGACGTCGGGTGGCAGCACAGCGCCGGCGGAGATAACGAGCCGCAAACTGGCAAAGGCTGCCGGAGCGACGTCGGCCTGGACGAGGGCGCGCAGGAGCGTCGGCACCGCGGGAAAGACCGTGGGGTGCCATCGGGCGCAATCGGTTGCGAGCACGTTGGGCAGCGGACTTGCCGCGCAAACCAGCGCCGTGCCCTGGGCGAGCAGCGGGACCACAAGATTGCCCAGACCGTAGGAGTGTCCGAACGGGATCACTGCGAGGTTCAGATCGTCAGGGCGGATTCCCATCGTGGCGCAGACCTGTTTGCCGTCGGCCCGCATCTGGGCGTGCGTGAACCGGCGGGCGCGCGGCCTGCCGGTGCTGCCGCTCGTGAGCTTGACCAGACAAAGGTCGCGCCGCGCCACCGGCCGGCGGGAAGTCACGGGGTTGAGGCGGTCGCGCTGCCAGATCCAGGCGCAGCCAGCGATCCCTGCGATTTCGAGAAGCGCGGCGGCGGGTTCGGTGGAATCCGCGGGCACCGGCACCGCTCCGGCCCGGAGCAGGCCCAGGAAGAGGTGGAACCATTGGGCGTTATTTGGTTCCGCCATGAGAACAAGGCGGCCTGCAAGCGCGCAGTCCGACCAGCGGGCCTGCCAGGCCGCCGCAGCCGCGTCCAGTTCCGCCCGTGTCCAGGCGCGGCCGCTCTCTCCATCGATCAGCGCCAGCGCCGCCGGCGCGCGGCGGACAGTCTCCTGCCAGCAATGACCGAGGGTGTCGCCCATGTCTGGAGCGTGCGCGGAGGGCCGGACGGTGGTCGAGGAAAAACAGCGCGAATCCCGAACCGTCGTTTCACCGCGATCCAGGCATGGCCGGTCGAAGGTCCCGCGGCTGTCGGGGGTGAAGCGGGATCCGGCGGGCCGTTGTCTCCAGGCGCGCCCGGTTCGACCTGAAATAGAGGGCGGCCCGCAGCGTTTGGGCGGAATTCCGGGCCAGATGCCACAGGCTCCATCGGTGCTCACATATCCTCCGGCTGAACCGACGCCGGTAGCCCGGACTGTTATAGAAGCGGCGGACGTGCCAGTTGTAGAGGGCGTCCATTTCCCCGGTGGTGGCAAAACCCGCGGGGCGGAAGACGAAATTCAAACAGTTCATCAGCCGCCAGTCCTCGTTCAACTCGCCGGAGTCGCCGCCGCGGCATTCGTCCCATATGGGCGCTCCGTACAGCGGGCTGAACTTCGTCATGTTCATGTCGTCCAGTTCGAGCGAGAGGATGAAGTCGCTGGTCGTCCTCAGAGTCTCCCGGGTTTCGCCGGGAAGGCCGAAGATGAAAAGGCCCTTTGCGCGCAAGCCGGCTGCATGGATCTTCCCGACCGTCTCGCGGACCGCATCGAGCGACACGCCCGCCTTGTGGCGTTGCATCATGGCCGGGTCGGCCGATTCGATCCCCAGCGAGACCATGAGCGCGCCGGCCCTCCGGAGAAGCCGGAGCATTTCGTCGGAGGTCTGGCCGGTGCGGATGGCGCAGTTGAATTCCATCCCCAACGGCCGGTCGATGAGGAGGGCGCACAACTCGTCGACACGAGTTTTCTGCGCGGTGAAGAGGTCGTCGTAGAAGTTGATGTGGCGGACGCCAAAGCGGTCCCGCAGGTGGCGCATCTGTTCGTAGACATAGGCTGCGGAGTTGAACCTGTAGAGATGCTCAAAGACCGTGCGGTCGCAGAACGAACAGGTGTAGGGACAACCGCGCGAGGTGATCATCGTGGCGCCCCATCGTTTTCGGAAGGAGAACAAAGGCAGATGATAGCCTTTGGGAAAACCGGCGAGTTTTTCGTAAGCCGGGAACGGCAGTTGATCCAAATCCCGGATGCGGGGGCGTCGCGGGTTTGAGACCACGCGGCCGCCGTCGCGGAAGACGAGATTGGGAATGTCAGCGGGCCGCCTGCCGTCGGCGAGATCGAGGAGAGGCCCCTCGCCCTCTCCGACGCAAAGGCAGTCGATCTCCGGAAAATGTTCCAACAGGGCGGCGCCGAGCGAAGAGGCGTGGACGTTGCCGAAGACTATCCGCAGGTGCGGCTGCCTGGCCTTGAGGAGGACGGAGAGATCCACCGCGTCCATGAAACCGGAGGTGGTTGCGGAAAAGCCGACGAGCTCAGGGCGGGTCGCGATGATGGCGGCGGCGTTGGCCTCGATGCCGGCGGGGGCGCAGGGGCCCAGGCAATCGTGCACGGCCGTCGGGTGGCCGTGCTGCTCGAGCCACGCTGCGAGCGAAAGGATCCCGAGCGGCGCCATCCGGTTGGCCAGCACGGTGAAATCCGGCTGGCCGGGCATGAAGTTGAAGCCGGCCGGGTGGACGAGTGTGACGCGCATGGCGTGGGGGATGAAATCGGCGCGATCCGACGCACGTGCCGCCGGACCGCGCCCGCGAAGCAAATCGTTCTCCGCCACGGCTTCAAGAGCAAGAAGTCTAAGCTTGAGAAGCGCATTGGCGGCGTTATCTGTCGCTGGCGGAAATGCTCCCCCCATCTGTTCCCGATACAGTCGCGCAATTGCAGCGGTTTCCCCTGGAGGTCCGGGATGCCTACAGGCATTTTCGTTCGACCGGCGACATCGATGCGCTGCACATCGTGGTGCTCGCGGTCGTTCGCGATTACATGCCTCGCCCCTGCGAAGCGGCGCTGACCGACGGGATGCGGCTGATCGAGGATCTTGGATACGATTCCCTTGCCGTCGCCGAGACGGTCTTTTTTCTGGAGGACCTGCTGCAGGTGCGGATTGAGAACAAGGAGTTGATCCAGCTGCGGACCGTCGGAGATCTCCGCAGCTTTGTCGCATGCAAGGTGGAGCAGAAACGACCTGTGGTTGCGTGAACGCGGTCGTTTTTCCATTCCCCCGGGTGGTGGTCACCGGCCTCGGCCTGATCACACCCATCGGGAACGATGGCGCCACGGTGGCGGCGAATTTGCGGGCCGGCCGGCATGGCCTGGCGCCGGTGGTGCTCATGGGCAACCCGGATCTGCCCGTAAAGGTGGCGGGGACGGTGAAGGAGTTTTCGGTCGATTCGACGAACTGGCGCGACTGGGCGTGGCCGCCGGAGTACGGCATCCCCCGCGAAACGCTGCGCGGTCTGGCGCCGCACGGAGTCTACGCCCTGTGCGCAGTGCAACAGGCGTTGCGCGACGCGGGGCTTTCCCCGGAGGCGATCGCCGGAGATGATGAAACGGGCCTGTTTTGCGCCTCGGCCGGGTCTGCGATGCTCCTGCACAGCAATCTGGCACAGATGCATGCAGTGCGCGGAGAGCGGGGAAATCCGATGGGAGTCGTCAGCTCCATCGCAGGCACGCTGAATTTCAACCTTGCCGCGCATTTTCACATCACGGGGGCGGTTTGCGGCTTTGTTTCCGCCTGTGCCTCCGCCAGCCACGCGTTGGGTTTTGCCTTCGATGCGATCCGGCTGGGCCGCCTCCGGCGGGTGATTGTGGTGGGCGCCGAGGAGCTCAACGCCGAAACGCTGCTTCCGTTCCTTGCGATGCGCGCGCTCTCGGGCGCGAGCGATCCTCTGCTGGCGTCGCGACCGTTTGATGCGGGACGCGACGGCTTTGTGGGCGGCGGCGGCGCCGCGGTGTTGATCATTGAAGAGGCGGGATTTGCCGCAGCGCGGGGCGCCCGGGCCCGGGCGGAGCTGCTGGGTTGGGGCCAGGCGGCGGATGGCTACAGCGTGGCGATGTCGCATCCCGAAGGCGCCGGACTTCGTCTGGCAATGCGACGGGCTCTCGAGCAGTCGGGTGTGGGGCCGGAAGATGTCGATTATGTGAATGCGCACGGCACCTCGACACCGGTGGGCGATCGTGCCGAGGCCCTCGCGTTGCGGGCCGTCTTCACGGCTGCGGGCGCCCGCCCCCGGATCAGCAGCACCAAGGGGCTCACCGGTCATCCGCTGTCCATGTCGGGTGCGATGGAGGCTGCCTTCTGCGTGTTGGCGCTCAAAGAGGGTTTCATGCCCGGGAATCCCCATCTGGTGACGCCGGATCCGGCCTGCGAAGGGCTCGATCTGCCGCGGGCGAGCGTTCCGATCGCGCCGCGGGTTGTCCTGAACAACAGCAGCGGCTTTGGAGGCAGCAACGTCTGTCATGTGCTGCGGGCGGTCCCCGACTGAAGGTCCGAATCGCCCGCAGGCAGCGCGATGTCTCCCATCGCATGTCCATGGGTATTGCGCTGGCGGCAGGCCACGTTTTCGCTGCGTTTCAACCGGTTTCGCGCAAAAGCACGATCATGTGTTCCAGGGGCGGTACGAGGCGGTGCCGGTGGAACCGGATGCTGCCGGCGCGACGGAAGACCGCGCCGCAGAAAGCCCTTGTCCTGCGCGGCGGCAATCGCTAGCGTTTGCCGTCGATCGGCGTCCGGTCCTGGCCCGGCGCCGGTTGCTCCTGCGCCAGGAACCTGCCCCAACCCCTGAATTCATGAAGAGCTTGATTTCACTCCTACTCGTGGCGGCATTGGCCGGCTTGTCCGGCTGTGTTTCGTCACAGAACGCCATGGTCAATCCGGGGACCAACCTCGGCGCCGTCAAGAGTTTCTACGTGGTCCATCTGCCGCGGGACGGACGGAACGTCAACCAGTTGATCTGCGACGACCTGGTCCGCCGGGGCCTGAAGGCGACCACGGGAGAGACGGGCTCCGTCCCGCCGGATGCGGATGCGGTGGTGACCTATCAGGACAAATGGGTCTGGGACATAACGATGTACATGCTCCAGCTGGATCTCCAGATCCGGGCGCCCAAGACGGATTTTGCGCTCGCCAGCGGACAGGTGATGCATACCTCGATCATCCGGCGGAGCCCGCCCGAGATGGTCAAGGAAGTCCTCGACCAGATATTCCAGAAGGCGTCGGCTGCCCGGGGAGCGGCACCGATGGGCGGCAAGTAAAGGACGGGGGAAAATTTTAATATTATGAATATTCGTAACACAGCAATTTTGCTTCTGGCCGGGCTGTCCCTGTGGTTTGCGGGCTGCGCCTCGCCCACCCAGCCTTCGGCGATGGTCGCCACCCCGACGGGACCGGTGACCCGTCACGCGCAGTCCCTGGGCATTGCGGTGGCAGGGGGAGCCGCGACGTCTGCGGCGGGCGCCTCGAAGATCTCCAACGAGGATTTTGCGGAGGCATTGCGGCAATCGATCGCGCAGTCCGGCCTCTTCGCAACGCTGACCGCCCCCGAACAGGCGGATTATCGGCTCGATGTGCAGATTGTGCGACTCGTCCAGCCGCTCATCGGTTTCTCGATGACGGTCACGATCGAGACCGACTGGACGCTGACCCGGCGGAGCGACCGCCAGGTGGCCTGGCAGAAGGCGATCACCAGCGTCTATACCGCGAGGGCGGGCGAGGCGTTCGCCGGCGTCACCCGCCTCCGGATGGCGACGGAAGGCGCGGCCCGCACGAATATCCAGGACGCGATCAGCCGGATGAGCGCACTGGTTCTGCCCTGATCGGGCCGGTGGCGCCGTTTTTGCCCGTCCCGCCCGCGGCCGCGGGCGCATTTCCGGGCTTGCCGGATGCGAGGGGAACCGCCTTGCTCGCAGCGTTTCCCCGTATGAGTGATCCCCTCTCTGACCATCTGAAGCGGTTGATCGTCGAGACGCTGCGTCTCGAAGACGTGAAGCCCGAGGACATCCAGGACGATGCGCCCCTGATCGGATCGGGGCTGGCGCTCGACTCGATCGACGCGGTCGAGCTCGTTTTGAAGTTTGAGAAGGAATTCGGGATCAAGATCCGGAGCAGCGAGGAGGCGCGCCAGGCGCTCGCGAGCGTGTCCAGTCTTGCAGCGTTCATCCGCCAGCACGCCGATCC
Organism: Opitutia bacterium; assembly: GCA_003157575.1. Lineage (GTDB taxonomy): Bacteria > Verrucomicrobiota > Verrucomicrobiia > Opitutales > Opitutaceae > Fen-1467. The sequence continues at coordinate 3,975 of PMKA01000458.1, read as the reverse complement.
ATCCCGGTTGCCGGCTTGATCCGCGATGCAGACGCGCGCGGTGTATTCATCCAGGCGTGACGCCGTGCGGCTGGCTGCGTGGGGTTGTTTGACGGCGCTGGGGGACGCCGCCGGCACCTGTGCCGCCCTTGTGCGGGGAGAACGGGCGCTGCGGGCGGTCCCCGTGCTTGGACGCGAGGGCGGCGATCCGGTGCCGCTGGCGCTGCTGCCGGACCGCGCGCTTGACGAGACGGCTCCGCCTTCGTGGCTTGCGACGGTCAAATCGCGCTTCGCCCTCGTCCGGGAACCCGGGTGGGGGGGCCCGCGGCGGCCGGTGTTTGTGACCAGCAGCAATTTCGGGGTCGGGTGCCTTTACGCGCACCGGCGCGGCGGCGATCCTGCGTTTCTGCCCTTCGGTGCGCTGCCCCGGTGTGTGGAGTGGCTCCGGCGCGAGCTCGGCTGGGGCGGGAACGTCGCCGTTTGTTCGCATGCGTGCGTGTCCGCGCACCTGGGCCTGCTTCAGGCCTCCCGTCTGATCCAGGCCGGCCTGGCCGACGAGGCCCTGGTGTTCTCCTTTGATTTCGTGAGTCCGTTCGTGTCGGGCGGATTTCATGCCCTGAAGATCCTCAACGCGGATTTTCCGGCGCCGTACCAGGCGCGGGCCGCAGGCTCCATCGGGCTGGGCGACGGTTCGGCCTTTGCGGTCCTGACGCGCGATCACGGCGATTTCGCGATCCTCGCGCAGAGCCTGCACAACGAAATGCATCATTCCACCGCAAACCGGCCGGACGGGGCGGGGTTCACGGCCTGCCTTGCGCCTGTGGCGGAAGCTGCAGACGGCCGGCGTCTGTGGCTGAAGGGGCATGGCACCGGGACGATCGAGGCGGGCCGGCTGGAGGCCGGTGCATGCGTGCGCCTTTTTCCCGGCGCGCCGCTTGTCGGCTGGAAGGGCAGCCTGGGCCACACGCTCGGAAGTTGCGGCCTGGTCGAGCTTGCGCTGGCGGCCGAAGCGATGCACGCAGGGCGCACGCCGGGCACGGTGGGCAGCGTCGCGCCGGTCGTTGCGGAAACGGTCGCGATCGAATCGTTCGCGAACGGTGGCTACGACGGCGTCGTCTGCGCCAGCAACGCCTTTGGCGGCGCCCACGCCGCCTTCCTGCTCAGCCATGCTTGAACGATTCATCCAGGAATTGCGCACGGACGATCCCGGCGCGGAGACTCCCGCAGTCACGCGCGAGCGCTTGAAGGGCCGTTTTGCGCCGGGAACCACGCGCCGGATGACGCTGTTGGGAATGCTTGTCGGGGCGGTACTGGGGGATGTGACGCTCTCGGGGGAGGAAACGCTTGTTTATGCATCGACCTTTGGCGAGGGGCGGGCGCTGGAGGACTACCTGGCGAGTTTTCCGGCTGCGAGCCCGACGCTGTTCCAGACGTCCGTTCATCCCAGCGGAGTGCAGCAGGGGTTGATCGGCCGGCAGAGGAGCGTGAAGGAGCTGTTTCCGCATGCCGGCGGCGGACAGCTGGTGGTGCAGGCGCTGCTCACCGCGATGCTCGCGCCGGGGCCGGACGCTGTGCTGACCGGGGGCGAGGAGCGCGGCACATGGCTGATGGAGACGGGGGCGGTCAGCGACCGGACGTTCGCCTATGCGATGCGCCTGTCGCGGGAACCGGGGCCGCGACCGCTGGGGCGGCTCGAGCTGACCCAGGAAGTCTCAACGGGGTCCCTGGCGCATCCCGCCTGGTTCGAACGCTTGCATGGGCGGCAGCCGTTCGATGGAACGGCCGGAGACGGGTGGCGTCTGAAACTGATATGGCTGTGATGTCGCCGGGAGTCCGTCGATCTTGCGTTCGGGCGTCTGTTGGACTTGTGTCGCGACAGAATCCTCGATGAAATTTCGGTCGAGGGCAGGAAAACGGACATGACAACGGCTGAAACTGTGAAATATGCAGGCTAGTCGCCCGGCCCGCAATCCGGGTCCAAGCTGGGGCTACCGGTTCCTGCGCGGGTGCGACCGGGTCCTGCCCGAGGCGGTCTTCCGTCCGGTGCGTGGAATCGGCACGGCGATCGCCATGGTGTGGATGCCGGAACAGAGGCGTCATTCGCGCGACTATCTGGCCCTTGTGCTGGGGAGGCGGCCGGGCTGGCGGGACATCTGGCGTCATTTTTTCGCCTTCGAAGAGGCCCTGATGGTGAAGCTCCGGGTGATCAACGGCCGTCCGCACCGCACGGTGTATGGAGCCGGGGCGGAGGATTTCCGCGCCTGGCTTGAGGGCGGCGGGCCGGTGCTGCTCGGGACGTTCCACGTCGGTGTGTCGGACCTGCTCGGCTGCCAGATAGGCGGCTACGAAGCGCAGCAGGTTTACGTGGTGCGGCGGCGCGTGGGGAATTCCCACGATATCGACAAATTGGCCGAGCGTTTTGGCGGCCGGCTCCATTTCGTATGGGTGAACGAGCCGGGGGAGATGATCTTCGCGCTCAAGGAGGCGGCGGCCACGCAGGCGGCCATCGCGATGCAGTGCGACCGGATGGAATTTGCCGCCCGGACCGAGGAATTCGAATTTCTCGGTGCGCGCCGGCGGTTCCCGTTCACCATCTACCACCTGGCGCTGATCTTCGGCCGACCGGTGCTTTTGTCCGTCGGATTGCCGGATGGTCGCGAACTTGCGGTGCTCCATGCGTCGCCACGCTTCGACCTGCGGCCGGGAGAGCCGCGCGGCCAGACGTTGGAGCGGGCGAGAGCACATTTTCAGGCCTTTCTTTTCCAGCTGGAGGAGCTCCTGGTCCGACATCCGTATTTGTGGTTCAACTTCACCCGGATGAATCCGCCGGTCGGCGGCCCCGCCGCCACCCCGACATGAAAGCGCGGCTCGCCTACGGCGGTCTTGCCACCGCCTATTTTGTGTCGTGGGCGCTGTTTGCCTGCGTGGGGGTTGCGTTGAACCTGTTGTGCCTGCCGCTCCTGTTGCTGCCGCCCCGCGGGAGGCCGGGGGGCGCCGCCCGCCGGACGATCCGGGGACTGTTCCGGGCCTGGTTGCTCTGGTTCCGATGGAGCCGTTGTGTTCGAATCAGCTGGCGCGGGTTCGACCGGCCCTGCGCGGGGCGGACCATCTATATTGCAAATCATCCGACGTTGCTGGACGCCACGTTTCTCCTGGCGCGCCTGCCCGACACGATCTGCGTCGTCAAGCCGGCGCTGATGCGCAGTCCTGCCATCGGGCCGCTGGCGCTCCTCGCCGGATATGTGGCGGGGAGGGCGGACGTCGACTTGATCCGCGAGGTGGCAGGAAAGATCGCCGCCGGACGGTCGTTGTTGCTGTTCCCGGAAGGAACGCGAACGGAACCGGGAACAACGTTGGGGATGCTCAGGCCGGGTTATGCGCTGATGGCGGTCCATGCGCGCGCCGATGTGCAGCTGATTGTCATCCGCGCCTCGGCCGATCTCGTGCCGAGGGGGCGGCCCTGGTGGCGGCCTCCGGGGGTCCTCCCGGCGCAGGTGGAACTCACGTTGGACCGCCGCTGGACCTTCGATCCGGCGCGCCGGACGAGGGACTTGACTGCCGACGTGGAGCGCCGACTATCCGAAGTGCTCGCCACGTCATGACGACGATTTCAGCCACGCACCTGGTCCTTATCCCCAGTTTTGACCCCGGTCCCCGCTTGCTTTCGACAGTCCGGGAGGCGCTGGCCTGCTGGCGTCCGGTTTGGGTCGTGGTGGATGGCAGCACGGACGGCAGCGACGCACCGGTCGAGGCGTTGGCGGGGAGCGAGCCCGGGCTGCGGGTGATCCGGCGGCAGCGCAACGGCGGCAAGGGGGCGGCGGTGTTGACGGGCGTCGATGCGGCGCTCGCGGCCGGGTTTACACATGCCTTGGTCATGGACGCGGACGGGCAGCACCCGTCTGAGCGCATCGCGGATTTCATAACGGCAAGCCAGCGGGCTCCCGGGGCGTTGATCCTCGGCCGGCCGATTTTTGGACCCGAGGCGCCAAGGGTGCG
>PMKA01000073.1 GCA_003157575.1 Opitutia bacterium | reverse complement strand
GACGCGCCACCCGATGTTGCGCGCCCTGCAGTTCATCATCTGGCTCCACCAGGTGTAGTGTCCGCCGCCTTTCTCGAATTCGCGGAAAGTGTCGAGATACCCCGCCGCAAGAAGCGCGCTGAAATTTTCCCGCTCCTCGTCGGTAAAACCGGCGTTGCGGCGGTTCGTCTTCGGGTTGGTCAGGTCGATGTCCGCATGAGCCACGTTGAGGTCGCCGCAAAACACCACGGGCTTCTTCTGCTCAAGCTTCCTTAGGAACTTCAGGAAAGCCCCGTCCCAGGACCTCGCGCGATACTCCAGCCGCGTCAGCCCGCGCTGCGAGTTCGGCGTGTAAACATTTACCAGCCACCAGTCGGGAAACTCCGCCGCGATGACGCGCCCTTCCGTGTCGTGCTCCTTCGCGCCGATGCCGAACTCAACGTTGAGCGGTTTTGTGCGGAAAATCATCGCCGTCCCCGCGTAGCCTTTCTTCTGCGCCGGGTTCCACACGGCCTCATAGCCCCCGGGCCAGGCGACGTGCTGGATGTCGCCTTCGTGGCATTTTATCTCCTGCAAACAAAACACGTCGGCGCCGGCGCCGTTCATGAATTCGAGCAGCCCCTTCTTCAGGGCCGAACGGACTCCATTTACGTTCCACGAGATGAGTTTCATCAGGAATGCGGCGGAACCATCGCGGCTCCTCCGCATTTCTATTGGAGGAACTCCCAATAACATCAACCCGGGATTGCGCACCGGCGTTCTAGTTCTACTCTTCGCGGCGTCCGGGCCACGCTTGGAGCCTGCCCGGCCTCCCATCCCATTTATGTCCGCCTTCCAGCATCTCCCACTCGGCCGCCGCATCCCGGACCGCCTGCATGCCGTTTCCGTCAGCCTGCCCACGATGCGCGACGTCATCGGCTACGAGGAAAAGGACCCTGTCGTGGTGGGTCACATGACCTCCGGATATCCGCGGTTCGTGCTGAACCCCTGCCTTTGCCGGCTTACCGAGCACCTGACGCTCCGGCACGGCCTTGCTGGAAGGACTCTCTGGCTGACCGCCTCGGTTCGCAGCGCGAAAGAGCTCGCCGCCCACCTCGAAAAGGCGCCGGCCGCCAGGGGGGCGCGCATCGCCCTGTTTGCCGACGGCGGACTGAACGGCGTCAGCCACTCCGAAAATCCGGACCTGTACGCCGAAGCAAAAACCCTGCTGCAGCACACCGGGATGTTCCTCAGTTCGCGCGAGGCCGAGGACGCCCTGGTGCGATTCGACGTCCTGCCCGCCGCGGAGGCCGAGCCCCTGTTCGCGGGCGACGCCGCCACCGAGATCACACGCGTGCTGAAGCGGGCGATGCCGGCCGCCGACAATGCCAACGTATTCCATGCCTGCAGCGGGATGAATGCAGTCTATGCTGCGTTCCGGGCGGTGAGCGAGCTGCAGGCCGCCAGGGGCAGGACCGTCTGGGTCCAGCTTGGGTGGCTCTACCGCGACACAATCGGCCTTCTCAAGAAATTCACGCAAGATCCCGCGCGGGATTACGTCTATCTGCCCGACGTCGCCGACATGCCCGCGATCGAACGCCTTTTCGCCGAACGGGGCCGCGAGATCGCCGGCGTCTTCGCCGAGACGCCGACCAATCCGTTGATCCAGACCCCGGACGTGCCCGCGCTTGCCCGGCTGACCCGGCGCCACGGGGCGAAGCTTGTCCTCGACCCCAGCGTCGTTTCGCTCTTTTGCGTCGACGTGCTACCCCACGCCGATCTCGTTGTGAACAGCCTCACGAAGTTCGCCGCCAGCGAAGGCGACGTCATCGCCGGCGTTGTCGCGGTGAACCCGGCGGGGCCTGACGCGGCGGAACTGCGCAAGCGTGTCGCGCAACATCTTGAGCCGGTGTATTCGCGCGATCTGGCGCGGCTGGCCTTCGAGATCGGGGGCTGCGAACAATTCGTGTCCCGCTTGAACAACGTCACCCCGCAGATCGTCGCCTGGCTGGAATCGCACCCGAAGGTCGGGCGGGTTTACTGGACGCTCTCGCCGGATTCGCGCGCGAACTACCTTAAGATCGCCCGCTCTCCGTCGGCGGTCGGCGGCATGCTGAGCTTCACGTTGAAGACGCCGCTGGCGCCCTTTTACGACGCAGTGTGCCTGCCCAAGGGTCCGAGCTTCGGGATGAGGGATTCGCTGATCTCCCCGTTCATCTACGTCGCGCACTACGACCTCGTGAGAACGGCGGCCGGCCGCGCGGAGCTCGCCGCCAGCGGAATCGATCCGGAACTCCTGCGCCTCTCGATCGGGAGCGAGCCGGTTGATGAGATCATCGCGGCGCTCGCCGAGGCGCTAAGTTCTGGCGGCGGCAAAACTTAGCCGGGCCGCAGGCGCCAGACCCGTCAGCGTTCAATCCCGTGGCAAACCCAGGACCTCAGCCCAGTCAAGGCGGGCTCTCCGTCGCCTGCACGCTCGAGCTCAAGGTCATCCCGAATGCGCCGCGGGATGAGATTGTCGGCTGGCTCGGGGATGCGCTGAAGGTCAAGGTCCATGCACCCGCGCTCGACGGGCGCGCCAACGATGCGCTTGCGGAGTTTCTCGCGGGCCGGCTCGGGCTTCCCGGGCGGGCGGTCGCCCTGGTCCGCGGCGACAAATCGCGGCACAAGGTCGTGCGCATCGATGGATTGACCCTCATCGAAACCCGCCGCCGGCTCGGCGTGTGAGCCAAACCGCCGGATTTCGGAATTGTTCGAGACGATCCGCCGCCTAACATCACCGCCATGCGCAACCTCCACCTTTCCGTCATCCTGTTTCCTTCCCTCGCGATCCTGGCGGCAGGCGCGCAAGCCGGAGCCATCGGCCGGACCGATCCCGCAACGCCCGCGGACGCGTCCATGCGCGAAATCGCGAGCGCGCCGCAGGCGGGTCAGTTGAGCGCCGAGGAAAATGCCGTCATCGCCGAGAAATACGCATCCGCCACGGTGCGCCCTTCCGGGCTCCGCTTCATCATCCGGACCCCGGGCGCCGGCGACGCCACCCCGCATTCCGGACAGGAGGTCACGGTTCACTACGAGGGCCGAATCCTCCTCGACGGCAGGAAATTCGACAGCAGCTACGACCACCACAAGCCGTTCACGTTCATGGCCGGCGTGGGACGCGTGATTCCCGGATGGGACGCGATGATCGTCGAAATGAAGCGCGGGGAGAAGCGCACCGTGATCATCCCCTGGTGGCTGGGCTACGGCGTGCGGGGCGCCCCGCCGGTCATCCCGTCGAAGGCTTCGCTCGTCTTCGACATCGAGCTGCTGGATTTCCATTAGCGGCGCGCGATTTTCGGCGGGTATTCCGGATAATTGTCGCGGGATTCTGCGCCGGCTGTCGTGTATCAGTGTAAACACCAACAATGGAACCCATGAAGAGACTCCCCCGCCTCATTCTTTGCCTGCTCGTCTCGTCGGCCGCCGTGGCCTTCAGCCAGGAAAACAGCCAGCCGGCGACTCAGGCCGCTCCGCCTGCCATCGCCAAATCCGGACTCACCCGGTTCGATCTCGATTTTCCGGGCGGCTCACCCAACGAACTCGTCGCCGCGATCGAAAAGGCGACGGGCCGACCGCTAAACGCGATCGTGCCGATCGAGCGTGCCAGCATCAAAATGCCACCCCTAAAAATGAAAGGAGTCGATGTTGCGGAGCTGTTCGATGCGCTCGGATATGCGAGCAGAAGTCTGGGAACATGGTACGGATTCAAGACCCTGAATCCAAATCCGGCCAAAGCGGACAGCTCGATCTGGTTTTTCTGTTTCGAGGGGGCATCCCATATCCAGCAACCCGGTGTCTACCTCCTCACTCCCTATTTGGATCAGGGACTCACCGTAGATGACATTACCACAGCGATCCAGACTGCCTGGAAAATGCAGGGCTATTCGCCGATGCCCCAGCTGAGTTTTCACAAGGAGACCAAACTCCTGATCGCGGTTGGAGAACCTATTCAACTCGAAGTTATTACCCAAGTGCTTGGCGCCCTGCGGGCGCCACCGCCGCTCAAGCCGGAGCCGCCAAAAGCTAAAGAGTGACTGCCCCTGGTCCCGTGGGTGACGCCGCCGACCGCTTGCACATCCATCCGCACTTTTCCGGGGATGGCGCTGCTCCGGCCGGCAACGATTCAGAGGATCCGCTCGACGTCCGAGCATTAACCCAACGATTAGTCGTCGGCGATGAAGTCGCCTTCCGGATCTTCTTCGATGCCTACTTCGATCGTTTGTCGCGCTATCTTCTGGTCGTTACCGGCGGTAACGAAGATGCCGCGCGAGAAGCGCTCCAGGAGACGTTCCGGCGGGTGGTCCGGCACATCCGGGTCTTCACCGATGAAGACGTTTTCTGGAGCTGGCTCACTGTCCTCGCTCGCAGTCCTGGGACTGGTTGCGGCACTCGCGTGGCGGGTCCTTGTGACGGGCAATTCCGCCTGTGCGCCGTCGGCGAGAAGTTACGCTTTGGTCCGGACTGCACCCCTTTCGCCCAGCGCCATCGTTGCCACGCAGGCCTTCCGAGGCGGGCGCGTCATGACATCGTTCGGAAGGGTTGCGGTAGTCTGGACGGCACCAGGCGGTCAACAACTCCGCACGATCGACGACGATACTCTGCTGGCATTGGTTGCGCCGAGGCCCGCCGTCCTGGTCCGCTTGGGGACAGGCCCGGCGAAGTTGATCTTCGCGAAGCCGGATGGCGCGTCCGATGCGGGGGTGGATTAGCCGATTGTGGTCTTCGCAGATGGCGCGTCTCTGACGCAAACGCGCGAGAACTCTTCCGATCAAAAAAGGCGGGGATCATGCGACCCCCGCCTGGCAGTTCGTGGCAAACAGGCCCCACCTCAACTGACGCTTATCTTCCGCGGTTTGACCGCTTCAGATTTCGGCAGCGATACTCGCAACACTCCGTCCTTCAATTCGGCGTGGATCTTCTCCACATCGAGAGAATTGTCGTGCTTCAGGACGAGCTCGAATGGAGCGTCGGTCGACTCACGGTAGACTGCCGTCCAGCCTTCCGGCGCCTTCCACTCGCGGCGGCCCTTGATCGTTATCTGACCTTCCTCGGCGGTGAGCTCGAGCCCTTCCTTTGCGACGCCCGGCAGATGGACCTGCAGACCCCACGCCTCGGCAGTCTCCTTGACTTCGTAGAGGGGCCTCACCGTGGGTTCGTTGCTGGTGTTCTGGCCTCCGCAGCTGCAGGCCGGAGAGCGGGTAAATGCGGGAATAAGATTTTGGATAAGTGACATTGGCTAATCTCCTGGTTGGATGTTCGTGATTGTCTGCTTCGGTTGGCCCTTCGGGTGCGTTTCGTTTATTGCACGTTAATAGAGACCTTTTTCGGTTTGGTTTCCTCCTGCTTCGGCAGCGTCACAGTGAGAACGCCGTTCTCATAAGCGGCGGCCACCTTGTCCGCATGGACGTTGTCCGGAAGGCTCACCGAGCGGCTGAACGCGAACGGCTCATCGGCCTTCCCGTCCGCCTGCAGGTTCTTCCGGCTGGCGTTGATGGTCAGGTAACCGTCGACCATCTCCACCTTGATTTCCTCCCGGCTGACGCCCGGAAGTTCGGCGCGAACATAGGTGTTGTCCTTGTCCTCGTAGACATCGATTGGGAAGTGGTTGTCAGACGCGGGCGCGACGAAACCGGAAAGTGCCGTGTCAAACAGCCGGTCGAGTTCACTTTCGACGCCAAGCCATGGACTTCGATCCACAAGGTCGAATGAAGTCAGCAGACTGCCGCGGGGATTGGTGTAGCGAATTAGGCTTCGCATGGTGTTTTCTCCTTTGGATTGTGGATTGATGTGATTGCGTATTGAATGCCCGCTTTAATAGCTGGCGGGGTGCCGGTTGCGGGGTATGGAGCAAGTCCCGCTGGCCCCGGTACTTGCTTTTCCTGCACGCGGACGGGACGTGTCAGGATTGCATGCCGTGTGTCGCTCCGTCGGGAAATTTCGTCGCGGCAGTGGGCTGAAGCGACGGAAGAAATCCTTGTTCATTTGCCCCAATCTGTGGTTACGCTCCAGCCCTTCGCATGACCTACGATTTTGATACGCCGGTTGAACGCCGGGGGACCGATTCGCAAAAGTGGCAGAAATACGCAGGCCGGGATATTCTTCCGCTCTGGGTTGCCGACATGGACTTTCGCTCCCCCCCCGAGCTCATCGAAGCGCTCCACGCCCGGGTGGACCACGGCGTCTTTGGCTACGCCCGGCCGACTTCGGCTACGACGGAGGCAGTGGTCTCGACCCTGCAAGCCCGTTATGGGTGGAAGATCGAACCCTCATGGCTGGTCTGGCTCCCCGGGCTCGTCGTCGGGCTCAACGTCACAGCCCGTGCTTTCGCCCGGCCGGGTGAGGCGGTCCTTTGCAACACGCCCGTCTATCCGCCGTTCATGAGCGCGCCGAGCCTGCAGGAGCGAGCCGCGATCACCGTGCCTCTGGCCCTCCGCCGGCATCCGGGCCGGGAATCCGTCGCATCCGCAGGCCTTCGCTGGGAAATCGACTGGGATGCGATGGAGCGCGCAGTGACCCCGAAGACCAGGCTGTTCTTCCTGTGCAATCCTCACAACCCCGTGGCGCGCGTGTTTGGCCGCGATGAGCTCACCCGGCTCGCCGAGTTCTGCCTGCGTCACGACCTGATCCTTTGTTCAGACGAGATTCACTGCGACCTGATCCTCGACGGTCAGAAGCACGTGCCGACCGGCACGCTCGGGGACGAAATCGCACGCCGCACCATCACCCTGATGGCTCCCAGCAAGACCTACAACATTCCGGGCTTCGGCACCTCCATCGCCATCATTCCCGACGCAACCTTGCGCGCCCAGTTCGTCCGGGCGACCGCCGGGATTGTCGCGGAGGTCAATTGCCTGGGATACGCAGCCTGCGAAGCAGCCTTCCTCAAAGGGGAGCCCTGGCGCCAGGCCCTGCTCGCCTATCTGCGCGCCAACCGCGATTTCCTTCTCGATTACGCGGAGAAGGAGCTCCCCGGCGTGCGGGTCGACGCGCCGATCGAGGCCACCTACCTCGCATGGCTGAATGTGACGGCGCTCGGACTGGAGGATCCTGTGAAGCACTTCGAGCAGCACGGCGTGGGATTGTCCGACGGCCGCTTCTTTGGCGCCGCGCCCGGAAGCCATCTCCGCCTCAACTTCGGCTGCACCCATGCCACGCTGGCCGGGGCGCTCGAGCGGATGAAGCGCGCCATCGTGCATTCATGAATTCCTGAAGCCGCAATGCGCCTCGGTCCTTACGAGCCTGCCTCGAACCTCTTTCTCTCGCCGCTGGCGGGCTACACCAACCTGCCCATGCGGCTGACCCTGCGCGAAATCGGAGGGCTCGGCTGGGCCACGACCGATCTCGTCAACGCCCGTGCGCTCCTGGAGAATAATCCCCGCGCGCTCCAGCTTATCCAGACCCATCCGGCGGACCGGCCGCTCGCCGTGCAGCTCTTCGGCAGCGTCCCGGATGAGATGCGCGCGGCCGCGGTCCAGGTCGAGGCGCTCGGGCATGCCTCGATTGATGTCAACATGGGCTGTCCCGTGCGCAAGGTCACCCGGATCGGCGGCGGATCGGCGATGATGACCGAGCTCAAAAAGACCGCCGATCTGGTCCGCGGCATGGTCGCAGCGGTGAAGATCCCCGTCACGGCCAAGATGCGGCTCGGCTGGGACAGCGAGAACCTCACCGCGCCGGATCTGGCGCGGGCGCTGGAGGACGCCGGCGCGGCGGCGATCTTCATCCACGGGCGCACGCGGGCGCAGGGCTTCTCGGGCGCCGTCAGCCTTGCGGGAATCCGCTCCGTGGTGGAGGCCGTGCCGCGCCTTCCGGTAATCGGTAATGGAGATGTAACTACGCCGGAGGCGGCAAGGACGATGCTGGAAGACACGGGCTGCGCCGGAGTGGGCATCGGGCGCGGAGCCTTCTACAATCCGTGGATCTTCCGGCAGACGCAGCATTACCTCCTGACGGGCGAGCTGCCGCCCGAGCCGACCTTCGAGGAAAGGATGCAGGTCATGGGCCGGCATTTCGACCTGATGATCGAGGTGTTCGGGGAGGAACAGGGCTGTCGCATGTTTCGCAGGGTCGCGGCGTGGTACGCCAGGCGTTTCGGTCCGGCCGTGGATTTCCGCCGCCGCCTGGGCGCAGTGCGCACCCGCGCGGATTTCAATGCGGCCGTTGCCGGATACCGGGCGTGGAGGACGCAGTTCTGCGACGAGCGCGGTGAACTGCAGCCCAAGTTCAGGCAGCCCAGGCTCGTCGCGTCGTACCTGCGCAATTCCGGGGACCGGTCCGCCGGCGCCATCCCCGTTCCCCGGGGCCCGGTCGAACGTTGGTAGGTGCGACCTGGAAGCGCTTCACCATTGAGCCGCGACAGTCCCCGCCGCAATCTCCCTCCCCCCGCCCCATGAACACCCCCCATTTCTGGCAGCTCATCCTCGGAACCATCATCGCCCTTCTGCCGGTCATCAACCCCGTTGCGTCGGCTCCCGTCCTGCTGACCATAACCGAAGGCGACAGCGAGTCCCGCCGGAACCAGCAGGTGCGGCAGGGCTGTTGCTACATGGTGATCATCCTGGTGACCTGCCTTTTCTGCGGCAGTTTTATCATCCGGTTCTTTGGCATCTCGATCCCCGGTATCCGCATTGCAGGCGGGTTCCTCGTCTCGGGCATCGCGATGTCGATGCTCGCCCCTGCGCGCCTGGGGCCCGACGAGCGGCGGCGGCACGCCGAAGCGCGCTCAAAGAGCGACATTTCCCTGACGCCCCTGGCAATGCCGATGTTGAGCGGGCCCGGCTCGATCGCAATGACCATCGGCTTCACGTCCCTCGCCAACCATTGGCTCGATTACGCCGCAATCATCCTCGGCATCGCTGTCGTCGCCGTCATCAGCTACTTCACGCTCCGGCTTTCTGGTCAGATGGTGAAACTGGTCGGCGCCAACGGAATGAACGCCCTGACCAAGTTCATGGGCTTTCTGCTGCTTTGCGTCGGCGTCCAGTTCATCGTCAACGGCGTGGTCAACATCGCCACTGATCCGGCCTTGTTGCAGTCGATCCACTCCGGACTGGCCCGGTGACGGCCGTCGGTCAGTAGCGGCGGCGGACGATGGCGCCGGTCGCATCCTTGAAGAGGATCTCGTTCGAGTCGCTGTCGACACCGACAAAAATCACGCCTAGCTCCCGGTCCAGGGCGTCTCCCGGACGACAGGCAACACCGTCGACAAACAAGCGGGCAGGCGGGCCGGTGCGGACACCGTTGATTTTGAGATGATCGACAAATGCGCGAAACTGCGCGGAGGGGCCGGCCGGCTCGGGGGCCGCAATAGGAGGCAAACTCACCGCGGCCGGAGTTGCCGAAGGGGCCGGGGCGGTGACAGCAGTCGTCGCAGCCGGAACTGCAGCCGCCGGGGCCGCCGCAGCGGCGCCAGTTCCTGGCTTCGCAGGCGTTTCGCCCGAAACCATAGCATGGTCCGCAGCCGCTGGAGGGACCGCCTCCGCCGGGCGCGGCTGAGCCTCAACAGCCACAGGCGCCACCGGCCTGGGCGTTGCCGCTGGAGAAGTCACGACGCGAGCAGGAGCAGGCGCCGGTGACGGCGTTCGGAAAAAGAACCAATAAACGCATGCACCGGCCAGCATCAAAAGGAGGAGACAAAAGCCCAGCAAAGGGCGCCTGTCCTGCTTCGGAATCTGCGGAGGTTCCGTCGACCGAAGGGTCGGCATCTTCTTGACGACCGGAGCCGCTGGAAGCGACGGACCAGCCGCCACTGAACCAACGGCCGCCACCTCGACAGGTATTGTCTCAACCACTCCCGGCCGCGCCGGCGTTTCCGCATGATCTCCGAAAGGAGCCGGCTTCAGTTTGAACTTGAAGGTCGATTCCCCCTTCTCGGCGGCCGCAGGTGCTGGCGATGGCGCGGGCGCTGCCGGCGCCATTGGCTCACGCGGTTTGCCCGCGGTCCCAATATCTATCCTGATCTTCTCCGGGGCCGCTCCCAGCGGGTCGGGCACGTTCGATCCGATGGGAGGCAGGACGGACGGCAATCCGGGGATGAAAATCGTTTCGGCCGGCCTCTCCGGCTCGGAGGGTTTGATCGTGATGCGGGGTTTGAGCCTTATGGGGGCTGGAGCCGTCCTGGCGGAATCAACAACTTTCGGCTCGCCCGGAACAGCCGGGGGTGCGGAAGCCACGGGCTCAGCCGGGCTGGCGGGCACGCCAACCACCGGCGCCGCAGGCGGAGGCGGCTCGGTCGGAGCCGACGGAACCTCCCCCGCGGGCTTGTCCGTACGGAGTCTCAATCTTAACCGGGCGCCTTGCGGAGGTGAGGATTCATCGCTCATGCAAAAAAAGGTCTAACAAATGTGCGCCTCAACGAAACTAAAAAGATGCGCTCGCGGTCTCACAACGAATCCCTCAATACCATTTCAGCAACCGAACCCATGAAACACTCCGTCCTCGCGCTCCTGCTCGTGCTGGCCTTTGCCAGCGGCTGCAATTTGTTCCCGACAAAAACGAAAAAGGTGACTCCGAAGGAGCTGCCTCCGTCCACCGGGATCGAGGTCGAATTCCGTGATCGATGGATTGATTCGCGCATCCATCAGTTGCTGGCCGCCGGCACTGCGAAGACCGAGTCAGAAGCCAGGGGGATCGCGGCTGCTGAGTTCGTGAAACAATTTCCTTTCCTTCGTGCATCGGCGTCAAAGAACGCAAAGTGATCCACGCCGCGGTCATCCGCCGTTAAAATCGACAAGTTCGATCTCAAAGACCAGAGTCGCACAACGAGGAACGCGCGGCGGGTCTCCCTTGGTTCCGTAGGCAAGCTCATAGGGGGCGATAATCAAACGCTTCTCGCCGCGTTTCATCTGCTTGAGCGTTTCCTCCCATGCGGGGATCAGCTGTTCCCGGCCGACGCGCACCTGAAACGGCTTGTTCCGGTCCAGGTCGGACCCAAACACCTTTCCGCCGAGCAATCTGCCCTCGTAGACGACGGCCACAACATCCCCCGGCTTGGGCCTGGCATCCCCCGTGCCCTCCTTGAGGATCAAATAACGCAGTCCGGTGGAACTCTTGATCGCATTCGGCCAGGCTTTTTCGACGGCGATCCTGTCGTCCCAGGACAACTTCTCCCGTTGGGCTCTCAACGGCCGCACACAGATCAAGGACAGGGCCAGGACAAACCAGAAAGCAGCACGCATATGATAATACTTATTGAGATGACGTGAATGTAAAGATCACAAGCTCGCAGAAGGTGCTTCGTATCGGCCCGCCCTGGCAAGAAAAAGGCGAAGCCCGCGGGGGCTTCGCCTGAAAAACGAAATCGTCGGAACGATCGGAGTTCAGTAACGGCGATTGCCGCCGCCGCCACCGCCGAAAGACCGGCCGCCGCCGCCACCGCCGAAGGACCGGCCGCCGCCGCCGCCGCCACCACCGAAGGAGCGCCCGCCACCCTCTTCCTTGGGACGGGCCTCGTTGACCGTGAGGTCACGACCGCCGACATTCTTGCCGTTGACGCCTGTGATGGCCGCCTTGGCTTCCGCATCCGAACCCATCGTCACAAAGGCGAAGCCGCGGGAACGACCGCTGAACTTGTCCATCGCGATGAAGACTTCGGCCACAGTACCATGCTGTGCGAAAAGATCGCGCAGCTCGCTCTCAGTCGTGCTGAAAGCCAGATTTCCTACATACAATTTAGAACCCATGATGATTATCCCTTGATCTACCGGTAGTTCACGGACTGTTCCCGATCGCCGGGTTTCAAATCATCACCGGGCGCTTAGCCCGCCTGATAATTCACCATATCTCGTAA
>PMKA01000354.1 GCA_003157575.1 Opitutia bacterium | reverse complement strand
CCGCTCCGGAAGATGTCCGTGCCCGAAAAGCTCGACGTCATCGAGCGCGTGTGGGCCAGCTTGCGTGATCGAGACGAGGTTCTTGATTCGCCGGCGTGGCATAAGGGTCTTTTGGCGGAACGAAAGAAGCTCCACGCGGATGGAAAGGCCAGGTTTTCACCATGGTCAGAAGCCAAGAATCGGATCCGCCGGAAAGTCCGTGCAAGTTGAGATACTAGAGCAAGCAGAGCAGGACCTTGCAGAGGGTCACGCCTTCTACGACAGCCAGCAGGTCGGTTTGGGCGATTACTTTCTGGATTCGATGTTCGCTGAGATCGACTCGTTGACGATCTATGCGGGCATTCACCGCGTCGTCTTTGGTTCTCATCGACTACTCGGAAGGATATTCCCTTACGCGGTATATTACGACGTTGTCGGAGATAAGGCTCTCGTTTAGGCAGTTATCGACTGTCGTCGCGATCCTTCATGGATCATGAAAAGAGTGAAACAGGGCCGAACTCCGAGAGTTGTGTGACGCGCAGCCGGCACACAACCCTTGTTGAACCGGCCCCACCTTCGCCTTGAGGCTACGGCGATGCACGGCGTGCCGCGGCGCGGACTGGTGCGCCTTAGGCGTTTTGTTTTTTGCCGATGGCTCGGCGATACGGCAACCTCAAGAGGCGATTTGACACGCTTTCGGCTCGATGTGCAGGTCCAGAACCATGGGGACGGAATTGCGATGGACGGACGGGTCCTGCTTGATGCCTGGACGAAAATCCTTGGAATGGACCCTATGAGCATCACAGATTGCCACCGAACGATCATGAGCGGGTTGGAAACGATCGATGTCAGTCTGGTTCTCCCCGGTTGGGCGAGACGGGCGGATGCGACGCGGGCGTGCTTCTGGAAATACCGGTCCCCGTGGAAAGGCGTTCCGATCGGAGAGGGCGGGGGCGAGGACTTCGACAAGATCACCCGCCCGGAGCCGGGCTGCTGGCGCACGCTTGTATTTCTGAGCTATGAGAATCCGAAGGGGGCGAGCGGCGGGATTCTCGCGGTGATCCGGCGGCTGCCCGCCGAAATCCAACGACACTTCCGGGATACGCTCGAAAGGTCCGGCCCGGAGCCCGAGGTCCTTCGGCTCAGTCCGCTTCATACCAGACTGAAGACCGCATTTGATCCTGAACAACTCTCAAACGGCACTCCCTGCGTCGTTCCTTTCGACGGCGTCGATGTGCCGGTCGCGATCCACAAGGTGACAAATGGAGCGGGCGAGGACTGGCATTTGTTCAGCGCAAAAGGTTTTTTCGAAGCCGACGGTTGGACCGGAAGGACGGATCCCTACATCGATTCTTCCGAGGAGCAGCAGATGCGCGACGGGGACGGGTCGCGGCTGCTCCGCGACAGCCTGTTTGCATGCCGCGCCGTGCCGGTGATCCTGGAAACGCTGAAGAAGACGGAAGACCTGATCGTCCACGCACAGGACTGGGAATTCGCGACCGCCGCCCTGACTGTGAAGGAGGCCGTCATCCAGGGCAGCCTGAAGAGGGCTGCCGTCGTGCTCACGCTTCACAACCCCTACGATCACATCTTGTCGGAGGGCAACCTTGCCAGGATCACCACGCGCCGTTCCGGCTGGCAGTGGCCGGAAGTCGGGACGATGGGCCGGCCGACCGTCCTGACGCGTATGATTCCGCTGCTCGACGCTCCCGTGTCGGCGGTGAGCCATCAGTTTGCCAGGGAGCTGACGGAAGCGCCGATCCAGACGGGCATTTTCACGGGGCACCAGCAGGGCGTCCTGAATTACCAGGGAATTGTCGGCATCGACAATGGCGACTTCAGCAAGGGGGAGGCCGCTCCGTACTCCGCCACGGCGGTCGACGAGGCGCGCAGCGGGAACCCGACGAGAATCCTCGGGGAGAAGGCCGCGAAGCGGGCGGTCATGCTTCAGGCCCTTGAGGCGTATCTGGGCAAGGTGGATCCCAAGGACACCGACACATTGACGATGGGCACATTGACGGGAGGGGAAGGGAAACGGCTGGTCGATCTTCCGGCCTGCGTGCCGGTGTTCATGATGATCGGGCGCCTGGATCCCGGGCAAAAAGGATACGATGTCTGCGTCCAGCTCATCCGGAAGCTGCCCCGCGGCTGTGCTCGCTTTGTGCTGACCCCGATGAGTCCATTGGCCAAGGATGGGGCTGTAAGTCCGTTTTTTGACCAGCTGGAGCAGCTGACAAACGACCGGCCGGGAGAAGTCGTTGTGTTCGCCCACAAGATGGGCGCCGCCTATCAAGAGACCCAGGCGGGGGCGACCTTCGGCCTGTGGCCCTCGCGCTATGAGCCGTTCGGCGGAGCGAGCGAGTTCTACGCCTGCGGCACACCTGTGATCGCGCACGCTGTCGGCGGACTCGTGCAGCAGGTGATCGATCACGGGCGGACTCCGCTGGACGCCACCGGTCTTCTGTATTTTCCGCAATCGTGCGGCGAACCGCGGGAGGTGCTCGAGGCGCAGTACATCGCCGCGCACCGGGCTCCGCCGAAGCCGCGCCTGTCGGTGCCGGTGTACAAACGGGAGTGCGAGGCGTTGCAGCTGGCCGTTCTCGACGCCATCGACATCTTTCAGAATGAGCCGGAGGACTACGGAAGGATGCTGGGGAATCTTGCCGATATGCTTACGGAGCTCGGGTGGAAGAAGCCGGTGCAGGATTACCTCCGGTGGTACGACAGGGCCTGTCTCCAGGCGCCCGTCGACCAATGACGGGGCGTCTCCCAGCCGGCGAAAAGGCCGGCTAATATCGTTGGTTGTCCCGCTCAAGCCGGCGGGATTTTGGCCGTATGCTCCCACTGACAATCCCGTGAACGCCTCATCTCCAACCTCAGTTCTCATAGCAGCCTGCAAACAGGGCTACCGGCTGTTCCAGCGCCTGGATTCGGCGGCGGCGGGCGACCCGCGCGAAGGATGCAGGCGGGTTTTCGACATCCGGCTGCCCGTCGCAGTGGAGGTCGTGGATTTTGCGGGGAGGCGGCCGGTGGATCCGGAGACCGAGTGCGAGGTGCTTGTCGAGGAGTACGGCTCCAAACAGTGGGTCCGCGACTGGGCCCAGTCAGTTTTTGTTGCCAGAAACGGTTTCCGTTGAATTTCCCGGCGGTCGGACTTCCGCGAACCGGGCTGCGCAAGGAATCCGGCGGCGCAGCCTGCCGGATTCCTAGCTGCGGTAGTCCGCGTTCTCGCTCACGTATTCGTGCGTGAAGTCGCCGCCGAGCACGGTTGCGGAGGCGTCCCCGAGCCCGAGATCGAGCTCGATCTCCACACAGCGCTCGTGCGTCGGATAGTCGACCGGCGGCAGGAACACGCCGTCCTTCGGCGGAGCGCTCGCGTAGAGCTCCGCATCCTTGAGGTGTTTTGCAAGCGCCGCCTCCTTCGCCGGATTGAGCTGGAACACTCCGTCCGCGAAGATCTCGATCCCGCCGATGCGCGCCGTGAGCCGCGTCAGGTCGAGTCCGGGCTCGTTCGCGCCGACATGGCGTCCGATGGCCTGGATGAGCCGGCCGACGTTGGGGTCGTTGCCGGCCACCGCGCACTTGAACAGCGGGGCGTTGACGATCGCCTTGCCGAGCGAGCGGGCCACCATGGGGGCAGGCGCGCCGTCCACCCGCACGCGGATGACGTGGTGCACGCCCTCGCCGTTGCGCACGACGTCCTCGGCCAGATCGCGGCACACGGTCGACAGAGCGACCCCGAAGGCCGCCAGATCCGGGCACGCGACCAAGCCGGAGGAGACCGCAACAACCGTGTCCGACGTGCTGGTGTCGCTGTCGACCGAAATGCAATTGAAGGAGCTGTCGACGGCACGGGCGAGCATGGCCCGCAGCGCATCGCGCGGCACCGCGAGATCGGTGAGGATATACACGAGCATTGTGGCGAGATTGGGCTCGATCATGCCGGCGCCCTTTGCAATGCCGACCACGCGCCCGCCTTCGAGCGCAACGCTGCGGATCTTGGGAAAGAGGTCGGTCGTGACGATGCTCTCGGCCGCGGGGAGGATCGAGTCTGCATTGAGCGACGCGACGGCCCGGGGAAGTGCGGCGAGCATCTCGTCCACCGGAATCCGCCAGCCAATGACGCCGGTCGAGCTCGGGAGAATCTCGTGCGGCTGCTGGTGAAGGAGCCGCGCGGTTTCCGTGCAGACCTTCTCGGCGGACTCGACGCCGCCGGGGGCGCAGACGTTGGAGATCTTGTTGTTCACCAGGATTGCGCCGAGGGTCTTCTCGGCAAGGCGGCGGCGGCCGATCACGACAGGCGCGCCGGGGAATGCGTTGCGCGTGAAGACGGCGGCGAAATCGGCCGTCGGCCGGTCGAGCGCGATGAGGGTCAGCGTCATCTGCGCGGGCTTGGGCGCCTCGACCGGAGTGAACCCGAAGCGGGCGATGCCGACGCGGAAGCCGGCGGGCAGCCTGGCCTGCGTGGCAAGCCATGCACGGTGGACGGGACGGGAGGAGAATACGTTGGCGGAGCTGGGCACGATCGAGAAGTGGGGCGGAGCGGCGCCGGTGTGAAGCTGAAAACGACGAATCCGGAGCGGGCGCCGCCGTGAAGATCGCGGGTCGCCCGCGCCAGCACGATGAGCGCCCCGCGGCGCCGGCTTGCGGGACTTTGCGCGAATTGCAAAGTTTTTTATGGAAATGCGGCGGGCAAGTGTTGTATGCACTTCGCCCGACCAAGCCCAGTGCAAGCCGACACCACCATCGCAATCACCGTCTCTGCAGCCGATGCCGCGAACAGCCGCTGTTCCGGCGGCACCGCTTTCTGACCGTCGATGGACATCGCGGAGATCACAGCCAAGGCGCGGGTATTGCTGGAGGCAATGCCCTACATCCAGGATTTCCACGGCTCCACCTTTGTGGTGAAGTACGGAGGGAGCTTCATGGACGACCCGGATCCGGCGGTTCGGACACGGGTGGCCTACGACATCGCCTTCTTCGCCGCCGTCGGCATCAATGTCGTGGTCGTTCACGGGGGCGGGAAGGCCATCACCAGGGCGATGGAAAACGCGGGACTCAACGCGAGTTTTGTCAACGGCCTGCGCGTGACCGACGAGGCGGCGATGGCGGTGGTGAAGCGCACGCTCAACGAAGTCGTGAACAAGGACGTGTGCGAGGCCATCGCTTCCGCAAATGCGCGGCCCCGGAGCCTGCCCGGCGACGCCGTGCTCGTCTGTCAGAAACTGGAGACCGACGATGACGGCAACCCGGTTGACCTTGGCTACGTAGGCGAAGTCATCGAGGTGAAGATCAAGCTCATCAAAAAAGAGATTGCCGACGGTTTTGTGCCCGTCATCTCGCCGGTGGCCGTGGGCTTCGACGGGAAGCCGTACAACGTGAACGCCGACCTTGTGGCCGGGCGGGTGGCCAGCGCGCTGCGCGCGCGGAGGCTCGTGTACATGAGCGACGTGCCCGGCCTGCTCGCGAACCCACCCGATCCCGCCTCGCTCATCTCCACGCTGAAGATCGGCCAGGTCGACGAGTTGAAAAGGAAGGGTGTGATCGACAAGGGCATGCGCCCGAAGGTGGCCAGCGCGATCCGCGCATTGGAGGAGGGCGTGCAGCGCGTGCATTTCATCGACGGCCGCCTCCCCCACAGCCTGCTGCTGGAGATCTTCACCGACAAAGGCATCGGCACCGAGATCGTCAGCAACTAGGTTTTCGCCGGGCGAAAACCTAAAGTGCAGGAACCGCCGGGCCGCCCGCCCGAAGCCGCCCGCCCTTTTGAGGCTTCTTAGCCCAACCCGCCCGTCTGACAATTTCGTCGCAATCGGAACTCGAAAATCAGAAATCAAAAGCCAAGGATCGATCATCGGACATCCCATGCAATCCACCCTAACACGCACCAGCACGGCCGAGGTTTACGACGCGTATGTCATGAAGAACTACGCGCGTCCCGCTCTCACCCTGGTGCGCGGCCGCGGATGCTCCGTATGGGACGATCAGGGCCGGGAGTACCTGGACTTCACGTCGGGCATCGCGGTCAGCGCGCTCGGCCACTGTCATCCCGTCTGGGTCGAGGCCGTCCGGCGGCAGGCCGGCGAGCTCATCCACGTGAGCAATCTTTTCCGCAATCCGCTCCAGGGCGAGCTCGCGCGGCAGCTCGTGCTGCGCGCGGGTCCCGGCCGCGTGTTTTTCTGCAACAGCGGCGCCGAGGCCAATGAGGCGCTGATCAAGGTCGCGCGGCTGCACGGAATGAAGAAGGCGGGCGGCGAGGAAGGCCGGTGCTTCAAGATCATCGCGGCGAAGAACGCCTTCCACGGCCGGACGTTTGGCGGGATGAGCGCAACGCCGCAGGAAAAGATCCAGCACGGCTTCCGCCCGCTGGTGCCCGGTTTTGAGTTTGGCGAGCTCAACAATCTCGAGAGTTTTGCCGGCCTCATTGACCAGCAGACCTGCGCGATCTTCGTCGAAACCGTCCAGGGCGAAAGCGGCGTCAATCCGTGCACCGAAGAATTTCTCCTCGGGCTGCGGCACCTGTGCGACAAGCACAACCTGCTCCTGCTGCTCGACGAGGTGCAGTGCGGCATCGGGCGCAGCGGCCGCTTCTTCGCGTTTGAGTACGCGGGCATCCTGCCGGATGCGATCGGGATGGCAAAGGGCCTGGCCGGAGGCTTCCCCATCGGCGCGGTGTGGGTCCGCGAGAATGCGGCGGAGTATTTCCAGCCCGGATCGCACGGCACGACCTTTGGCGGGACGCCGCTGGCCTGTGCCGCTGCGCTTGCGGTGCTTCATGTGATCGAAAAGGAGAAGCTGCTGGAGAATGTGGCCGCCAGCAGCGGTCCGTGGATGCAGAAGCTCCGGGAAGTCGTCGCCGAGTTTCCGCAGCAGCTCAAGGCCGTGCGCGGCATCGGCTACATGGTCGGGCTTCAGCTGGTCGGGGAGACGGGGCCGGTCCAGGCGGCGTTTCGCGAGGCCGGCCTGCTCGCGCCCACGGCGGGCGGAAACGTCATCCGCTTTCTGCCGCCGCTCATCGCCGGGCGCGCAGAGCTCGACCGCTCGGTGGAAATCATCCGAGGCGTGCTCAAGGCCCGGGCGTAGTCCGGATGTTTCGCACTCCACTCGACAGTCTGCGTGCAGACTGTAGATGATCC
>PMKA01000349.1 GCA_003157575.1 Opitutia bacterium | reverse complement strand
GCTGGACGCCTCGACCGGATCGGGAAGCATTCACACCGACCGGGAGATGCTGACGCAGGGCTCCTCCGACCACCATCACCTCACCGGCAAGATGAACGGCGGCGGACCGACAGTGCGCATCGAAACCGGCTCGGGAGACATTCGGGTTCATTGAGAAGACAGGGGTTAGGGGTTAGGGATTAGGGATCAGGAGTTTGGCGCGCCTGCCCCCGGTTTGTCTCGCAGGTTCTTCTATCCAGGCTTCGAGCGCAAGGCGCCCAAAGGATCGGCGTCCGCATCGAAGGGACTGTGAGAACGCCTTAGTCCGTGCCACTTCTGATCCGCTCCATGAATCGTTCGAGTTGCTTCTTGTCGACACCCTCAACCACGGGGGGAAGCCCTCGCCGCTTGTCCGTTGCATTTTGAGCGACGAGATGAAGGCCGACGCCGTCGTTGCCCCAGCGAACGGCAGTGGCGTTCACGGTAATCGAGCGCTCCACCGATGGCTCCGTGCTATCTGTCAGGGTCATTCGTACAACCGTGCCCGGATACCAGCGCTCGTCGGTGACCACGTACAGTCCGGTCGGACTGATGTCGCGAATGCAGTGCTCCTCTGGAGCGCCGCCGGTCCAGAAATGGGCGGCAAGGCCGGGCAACGACTCACGTGGACTCTTTCTCAGATCGGGAGGATCGGGTGACAGGAAGCGCTCCAGCCAACTTCTCGCGGGCTTGACGCTCTTCGTTCTTGATTCGGCCAAGACGTTTCCGCGAGATTGCCGCGATAGGGAACAGTCCGCAATCGGCGGCTCGGGCTGGGAGCGATCCTCCCATTGCAGCAGATTGGGGGCGCCGCTTCGAGCCGCCCCTTCATGCAAAGGAGCGGCAGTTTTTGCAATTGTTTCAGCCGCGCTTGGGCTGGACCGCCCCTTCAAGAACCACTTCATCTCTTCGGGAGCGCAGAGCACGAGATGGTCGCCGGTTCGCGTTTCCGTGGAATCGATGGTGCAGGTCGGCAGCGCAAGAACACTGGCGGCGGGCTTGATCGAAGCGGAGACCCGGTAGATGGGGAACGACTCGACCGCCTCGATGACTTCGCAGTTCCCGTCCAGATAGACCAGATCGAGCGGGGTACGCATGCTGGCCGCGGAGATTCCCCGGAACGGTACGATCCAGAGGCCCGCGCCGGACTTGGGTGTCAGCGCCGGCATTCGATCATCGAGATTCGCGACGGAGAAATCGCCGGCATCCACGTCCACTCCGAGAAAGCGCCCCCTGGTCTGGTTGTATGCGCACTGTTTTCTTGCTTCCATGCGACGCAGAGCCCCCCAGCGAATAATCGGCGGCCGGGCGCAGGCTTCCACCCACTTGCCGATGAGTCGGGAGATGCCGGCGTCTCGCCGTTCATCCCCTTGAGGCGCTCATCGGCAAGATTCACCCATCAATTAGTTGTGTAAGGAATTGCTTCTGGACCGCCCCAGTGCGATTGCCTTCCCTTTCAAACTGCGGGATCGCCGCAGGGAGGAAGCGTCTCGGATAGGCAGGAAGCCGGAAGGGCCCGGGCTCTGCGGGCAGCGCAAACAGGCTGGATTCCGGGCGAACGCGCCCGAAAGCACATCTCAGCGAGAAAAGCCTGCACTGATTCCATTGTGCTTATGAACAGGCAAAAGACCGCATCGATCCATGGCTACACATCTTCCAGCGGCCTCGAAGGCCGCGCCTAAACCGGCTTGCGATGGCGTTTGGCTCTGTCCCCGGTGGGAATGCCGGGCTCAACGGCAAGAACCTGTTCGGAGCCAGCTAGCCTTTTGCTTCCCTGAATGGCTGCAAGAATTGATCGAGTTGCTTCTTAGTGATGCCGCCACCCACATGATCCAATCCTCGGCCGAGTTCCCTGCCATCTTGAAACACGAACCGGAGACCGACGCCGTCGTTGCCCCAGCGCATGGAAGTCGCATTCACAGTGATCGATCGCTCGGCGGTCGGTTCCTTGGAATCCGTCAACGTCATCCGCACCACGGTGCCTGGGTACCAGCGCTCCTCGGTGACCACGTACAATCCGGTCGGACTGATATCTTGAATGGCGTGCTGCACCGGAACGCCGCCGGTCCAGAAATAGGCGCTGAGGCCCGAGAACGATTCGCGTTGAGTCTTCCTCGGTTGGGGAGGATCGGGAGACAACAAGCGCTGCCACCAGCTCTTCGCCGGCTTGATCTCCTTCTTTGGCGGTTCGATAACGGCCGTCCCAAGCGATTGCTGAAACAGGGGACGGGCCTCTTCCTGGCGGACTTCTTCGGGGCGGACCTCTTCCGGGCGGACCTCTTCTGGACGCCGCAGCCTGGAGCGATCCCCCAATTGCACCACATGCAGGGACTCGCCGCGAATTGGCTCGTCACGCCGGGGAGCGGCATTTTGCGCCGCGGGGGCATCCTCGCTTGCACTTGCCAACCGCTCCAGCCGCCGCTTCATCTCATCGGGAGTGCAGAGTATCAACTCATCGCCCGGTTGGGTTCCGGTCGACTCGATAGAGTGGGATGGCAGCACAAGGACACTTGCGGCAGGCGCGCTCGATGGGGAGACCCGGAAGATGGGGAAAGACTCGACTACATCGATGACCGTGCAGCTCCGGTCCAGATAGACCAGATCGAGTGGTACATGAACACTCGTCGCGGAAATACCCCGGAAAGGGACCAGCCACAGGCCCGCCCCAGACTTGGGCGCGAGCGCCGGTATCCGATCGTCGAGGCTCGCGACGCTGAAATCGCCGCCATCGATGTCTACTCCGAGAAAGCGCTCCCTGGTCAGGTTGTAAGCGCAACTCTTCCGTGCCTCCGCGGAGCCCTGCCCCATCGGCGAGCCCCCGGGAGCTTGCCGTTGGTTCCCGGCTTTGATGCCCCCTAGATCGCGAAACACAGGCGTTGCCACTTTCAAACCCTCACGGCGCTCATCGGCAGAACTCCGCCAATCTATCGCTTCTGCACGGAGTTGCCTCACTTTCGACCGCGTCCCTTATCCGGCGAGCAGGCAGGATAAGGGTGATATCTCATCATGCAGCTCTCTCTTGCGCGGCTCCGTACAGACTTCCGCATTAAACAGATTGCAACCAGACCCAGGAGTACGACAATACCACTATCATCTCACTCTATGAGATGCGCGTGTTACCAGTTTACCACAAAGGTAGTAAGCGCAGGGGTACCTCAATGCGGTATTTGCACAGGTTATATCGGCTTCCAAGCGGAATACGTTTCAATACAGAAATATGCTCCGCGCCCCGGCCGGTAAGCGTCCGCCCGCGTCTTGGAAGACTTGAGCGCTTCCCCGTTACACTGAAATCATGGTTCGCGAGCTTCGCACTCTTCCCGTTGAACGGCTGAAACTGCTGGTTTTCGATCTGGATGGCACGCTGATCGACTCCGCGCAGGACTTGTGCAACAGCGTGAATGCGACTTTGATTCACTTTGACCGTGCGCCGCTTGAGGATGCGACGATCGCCGCCATGATCGGCGATGGGGCGTCGATGCTGGTGCGGAGGGCATTCGCGACGGCGGACGAAGATCTGCTCGGGCGGGCTCTCGCCTGGTTTCTCGACTACTATCGCGAACACAAGCTGGACNNGCCTATGAGGGTGTTCTTGAGGCACTGGCGGCGTTGCGCGCGTTGCGCGACCTGCCCGGCGGCGCGGGCCGGACGATGGCCGTGCTGACCAACAAGCCGGTCCGCCCTTCGCGGGACATCTGTGCGGCATTGGGCCTCGCGCCTTACTTTCTGAGCATTTATGGGGGAAACAGCTTCAGCACCAAGAAGCCCAATCCGGAGGGGCTGCTGGCGCTGATGGCCGAGGCCGGCGCACGGCCCGAAGAAACAGTGATGATCGGCGACAGCAAGGTCGACGTGCTGACGGCGCGCAACGCGGGGGCATGGTCGATAGGCTGCACCTTTGGACTGGCGCCCGAGACCCTGGCGATTATCCAGCCAGACGTGTTGGTGGATTCGCCGGCGGACTGGACGGAGGCGCTCAATCCCGCGCGGATCGCCTGACGGCGGCAGCATCACCGGTGTCGGGCTTTCGCGGCCGGCTCCGGAACTATTCGGCCGGTTTGGCCGTAGTATTCGGAATGAGGTCCACCATGATCCAACGAATGCTTGGCGTTTGCCTGCTCGGCGCCGCTCTTGTTGCAGCGGCGACACCTGCACGCGCGGAGCGGGATGCAGTCCAGTTCTTTTCCGACATTCGCGTGGCACCCGACGCCACGGTGCATGACGCGGTCTGCTTTTTTTGCAGCGTGAGGCTCGATGGCGAAACAAAAGGCGACGTCGTCGTCTTTTTTGGGAACATCCATATCGCTGGCAAAGCCGACCACGACGTTGTGAACTTCTTCGGCAAGGTCTCAGCGGATGACAATGCGAGAATCGGCGGCGATCTGGTTGGCTTTTTTGGCATGGTCAAGCTGGGCGAAGGCGTCTCAGTAGGCAAGGACATGGTGACCATGTTCGGGGTAGTGAGCGCGCCCGAGTCGGTCACCGTGGGTCATAATCGCGTCGCCATGCCGCCCTGGATCTTCCTCGGTCCCCTGATTCTCGTGGCCCTGGTTGTGATCCTGATTGTCCACGAATACCGAGCCAGCCAGCGGCGGCGCCTCATGCGCGGCTACGGGTACCCGCCTGGCGCATAGCCAACTCCCCAGCCCGTCGCGGAGGCTGTAGGCTGAATGCATGGATGAACCGCAGGCTCCGCGTCCCGAAGGCCTAACACTCCAGGCCTTGGCTCCACGGCCCCAAACCCAAGCTCCCATAAGTGGACGCCCGCTGCGAATCGTGATCCCCGGCGGCAGCGGACAGGTGGGC
>PMKA01000372.1 GCA_003157575.1 Opitutia bacterium | reverse complement strand
TGCCATCACCTATGAACAGAATGTTGAAATCAATCCTCACTCTAACCGCCTTTGGCGCGACCGCGCTCGGGCTCTCGGCCCAGCCGGCGTTGAAGCTCCTCACCGTCGATACCAACAAGCTCTTCGAGGGCTACTACCGGACGGAACAAGAGATGGGCAAAATGAAGGTGAGCGAACAGAAGGCGCAGGACGAGCTCGAACACATGGTGAAGGAAGGCAATCAGGCTGCCGACCAGTATAAGGAGACGTTGGAGCAGTCGAAGAACACCCTTCTGACGGCCGAGAAGCGGTCGCAGGCGGAGACCGATTCGGCGAAGATGTTGGAGGATCTCCAGAAGAGGCAGGCCGACATCAACAATTTCAAGGGCAACACCCAGCGCCTGCTTTCCCAGCAGTGGAACAACATCCGCGGCGTGCTTGTTGAGGAGATCGTCAAGAAAGTCACGGAAGTGGGCAAGAGCAAGGGAGCGACGATCGTGATCGATCGAAATGCCGGCCTCGTCTACGCGGACGCCGGTTACGACATCACCGATGAGTGCCTGGCCGCGATCAACAAGGATCGCCCCGTAACTCCGGCGCCCGCCGTTGCAGCCCCGGCCGCTCCGGCCGCCCCGNNGCGGGGTTTTTTCTTTGGGCCGGGCCGGATTTTTGATTGATTGTCCCTTGGTGGTTTCTCCGCGGGTTCCGGCCGCCGGAGTCCCACGATCGCCACGCCATAGAATTCCTCCGTTATGCAGCTGACGTTTTCTTCTGATGAGATTGCTGCGATCGTCCAGCCCCGCGCAACACGGGGCGCGACGACCGTCACGATCCGGGGCATCTCCGCTCTCCGCACCGCCCGGCCTGGCGACCTGTCGTTCCTCGGCATGGCGAAGTACAAGGCAGATGTGGCCGCCACGCAGGCCTCGCTGGTCCTGATCCCGCCGGATTATGCCGGGGAGCCGAAGGCGAACCAGGTTCTCATGGTGGTTGACCAGCCATCGGCTGCGCTGGCGCGCCTGTGTTCGCGCATCGAGCTGGCGTCGCGGGTACCCGCGGTCGCGGGTGTGCATCCGAGCGCTGTCGTTGCCGCGGGGGCCAGCGTGGCGGCGAGCGCTTCGATCGGGCCTTTGTGCGTCGTCGAGGCAGGGGCTCGGATCGGGGAAAGGGCGGCGCTTCAGGCGGGCGTATACGTGGGGAGGGACGTCGTGATCGGCGACGACAGCGAACTTTTTGCGGGCGTGCGGGTGTATGCCGGGTCGGAAATAGGACGGCGGGTCCGGATCCACGCCAACGCCGTGGTCGGGTCCGATGGTTTTGGCTACGAATTCGTCAAAGGGCATTATGAAAAAGTGCCGCAGATCGGGAAGACGCTGATCGAGGACGACGTGGAGATCGGCGCCGGAACCACAATCGACCGGGCGCGGTTTGGCAGCACGGTGGTCGGGGAGGGCACGAAGATCGACAATCTCGTGCAGATCGGGCACAACGTGGTCATCGGGCGGCATTGCATCCTTTGCTCCCAGGCCGGGATTTCTGGCAGCACCGTGCTTGAGGACTACGTCGTGCTTGCGGGACAGGTTGGCGTTGTCGGACACATCACGATCGGCCGCGGCGTCAAGGCCGGCGGCCAGACAGGCATCGCTGCAGATGTTGCCCCGGGAAGTTCGATCAACGGGACCCCTTCGCTTCCACTGATGCTCGATCAACGCATCAGCATCCTCAAGCAACGTCTGCCCGAGCTCTTTCACCGCGTCGACGCGCTGGAGAAACAGATCCGGGGTCTGTCCGGCGGCGGGACGTCGGGGACTGCTTGAGGGTCGGAAGCGGTTTCGGGCGGGCGACACGGGCGTCTCTGTTGATCCGAGAATCCGCAGTTGAGGCTTCCGCTCATTGTGGCTGCGAGCGTGAGCGAGTGGCTTCCGCCTCAACTGAGGGATTCAGATTGGTGACAGGGCGGAGATTCATCGCCCTCTCGCCAAAATGGCGCGGCCATTGGGTCAGGAGCATTGAGGACGGCGTCCGACAGGCTCGTTTTCGGCTGAAGATTTAACTTTCGCCGCCGCCCCTTCTGGGCAAGATGGCGGACAACTTATGAGCGAAGTCCGGCTGAAGGTTTTCTCGGGTAACTCAAATCGACCGCTGGCGGAGGAAATCTGCCGCCACATCAACGTCCCGTTGGGCGAGGCCACGGTGACGAGTTTTCCCGATGGAGAGTCGTTTGTGAAGATCAACGAAAACATCCGCGGCGCGGATGTTTTTATCATCCAGTCGACATGCCCGCCGTCGAACCATCACCTGATGGAATTGCTCATCATGATCGATGCGGCCCGGCGGGCCTCGGCCCAACGCATCACTGCGGTCATGCCATTCTACGGTTATGCAAGGCAGGATCGCAAGGACCAGCCCCGCGTGCCCATCACTGCGAAGCTGGTGGCGAATCTGCTCGTGGCCGCAGGCGCCAATCGCGTGCTCACCATGGATCTCCACAGCCAGCAGATCCAGGGCTTCTTCGACATCCCCGTCGATCANNTGGGTCTCGTCGCCAAAAAGCGCAAGAGCGCGACGACCGTCGAGGCGATCAACCTCGTCGGTGAGGTGAAAGGCTGCGAGGTGCTGCTGGTCGACGACATAACCGAGACGGCGGGCACGCTGGTTGCGGCGGCGAAGATCCTCCGGGACAACGGCGCCACGAAGGTGAGGGCTGCCGTCAGCCATTGCATCCTCAGCGACATGGCCCACGAACGCCTGAAGGGCGGGTTGATCGACGAGCTGATCAT
>PMKA01000310.1 GCA_003157575.1 Opitutia bacterium | reverse complement strand
TCGGCTTGTTCGACGCCGGCCTGCTCGGGGCCCTCTGCATCTCGCTCAGCACCTCCTGGGCCATGGGCGAGGTCTTCGGCTGGGCGCATTCGTTGAATCGCAGCGTCCGTGAGGCGCCCTGGTTCTATTTCGCCTATGTCGCCATGTTGCTGGCGGCCGGCGTCGTCTCCGTCATCTCGTCCGTCGAGGTCCAGAACACGATCACCATCTTCGTCCAGGTGGTGGCCGTGACGCTGCTGCCGGCGGCCCTGGTGTTTCTGATCCTGCTGCTCAATGACAAGGAACTGATGGGGGCGCACACCAACACGCGCTGGCAGAATATCGCCAACTGGAGCATCGTCGTGTTTGTCATCCTGATATCCACGCTCTATGGCGTTTCCGTGTTGTTCCCGGAACTGTTCACCTTCGGCGGTTAGCGCCCATGACAACGACCCCAAAACCGGCCGCCCCGTCCTCTTCCTACGAGCCGTACCAGCTTTTCTTCTTCTCCGAGCTGCTCGGCCGCCGGATCTGCGCCAGCAGGTTCGACAAGCGGGTTGGCAGCCTCACCGACCTCGTGTTCCGCCTCGCCGAGCCCTATCCGGATGCGGTCGGGCTCTACGTCGAGCACAGCGGCGGCCACCCGAATGAATTCATCCCCTGGGAAAAGGTGATCAAGATTGAGGACGACGCCGTCTTCATCGCGCCCAACGAAGGAGGGGCTCCGTTTCCATCGTTCGTCGACCAGAAGGGCTGGCTGCTCCTCAACGAACACCTCATGGGCCGGACCATCCTCGACATGGACGGCCGGCGCACGGAAGTTGTGAACGACATCCAGCTGCTCTTCTCCAAGGGCCGCATGATCGTCGTCCACGTCGACACCTCCTTCAACGGCTTCCTGCGCAAATGGGGGCTGGGCCGGCTGAAATGGAACAAGGACCAGCTCATCTCGTGGCGCTACGTCCAGCCCCTCTCGATCGAGGACGCCTCCGGCTCCGACATCGTTTCCCTTTCGATCACCCGCAAGCAGATCAAGGAGCTGCCCGGCGAGGACCTGGCGGACGCCCTCGAGGAGCTCACGGGCAAGGAACAGCAGGCGATCTTCTCCGCCCTCGACTCCGAGAAGGCCGCCGAGGTCCTTGTCGAGGCCGAACCCCGCGCCCAACGCCAGCTCATCGCCACCGTGCGCCGCGAAAAGGCCCGCACCATCCTGTCGGAGATGTCCGTCGCACAGCTGGCCGACCTCTTCTCCGTGCTCCCGCACGACCAGATGATAAAGATGATGGACCTGCTGCCGCCCGAGCAGGCTGACCGCATCCGCGCAATCATCTCCGACCGCGAGTCCACAGCAACTGCGCTGATGACCGCCGACTTCATCACCGCCGCCAGGGAGACGAATGTCAGCGAGGTCCTCCGGCAGATCCGCGGCTCCGGGCGCGCGCATGACAGCGTGTCCTACATCTACATCGTCGCCGGCGAGGAACGGCAGCTCGCCGGGGTCGTCGACCTGCGCGACATGGTTCTCGCCGCCGATGACACCACCCTGGGCGACCTGATGGCCTCGCCGGTCGTCGCCGCACAGCAGGACGACATGCGCGAGGATCTGGCCGAGTTGTTTGCGAAATACCATTTCAGGATGATCCCCATCGTCGACGCCCGGGACCACATCCTCGGCGTCATCCATTACCACGACATCATGCGCGGCCTCATCACCCGCGCCCGCGCCTGAAACCGTCCCATGCCACGCGTCAAAACCACCCGGACGGTCCGGATCGCCCTCTGGGCCATCCGCATCTACCTGCTCGTGCTGCTGACGCTGATCGGCCTGAAGTTCCTCCGCGTCTCCCACAGCCCTGCCGCCGTTCCGCCGCCCGTCATCGCCCCGGCCGCACCGTCTCCCGCCGCCGCGCCCTGACAGTGAGGGTTGCCTGGGAGGCTGTCGGGAGACGCGCAGATTTATCTTCCTGCATTGCCGACAATTCGGGGATGCGCCCGTTTTGAGGAACCCGTGCGTTTGCCGGAGGTCTCCCTAATCAGAATCAGGGCACACGCCTCGGATGTCTCCCCCAAAAACTCTTTTCCTCCCATGCCAACCGATGGCGCCCGGACGCGCCGATTGAACGCCACCGGGACGAGTGTGGCCTTCGGTCTCAGCCTGCTGTGGAGTCTGCCGTGCCACGCCGAGGATGCGCATCCGCCGCTGTCGCCCATGCGCGCCGAGGTGATCGCGGGATTTAGTTACGATTCCAAACCGGATTCCAGCCGCGATCGAACCGCGGAAATCCAGGCTCAACATCCCGGCGGAGAAGCGGCCGCACCGGATGTCGTCGTCATGGAGCCGGTGATCGTCCGGGCCGACCGGGGCCTCAATCCGAAACAGTTCCGCGCGCTGGATTCCAGTCTGGAACGCCAGGCCAGGGCACCTTCAGCGCCAAGTCTGCGGATCGTGAAAATGCACGATATCAGGCTGAACCGGACCTTCCATTTCGGCTATGTCACCATCCTCGGCGTGCCGGTTGTCGCCGGTTTCTCCTGGTGACAAAGCCCGTGCAAGTTCTTCGCTGCAGGAGCCGGCATGCAGGCGGTTCGCACCTCGGGATTCTCGTTTGCCTCGCCATCCTGGCGCCTCTGGCATTCTGCAATCCCACGAGATCCGAGCCTCGTCCGAACGATCAGCCCGCACCCGTGCAGGGCTCGGACGGCGTCGTTCGGCTGCCGCCCTTCATCGTTGAGGCGGCATCCGCGCCGGCCCGGCTGAGAATCGATTTTCGCCACCACCTGTTGTGGGCGCGAATAAAGGGGCTTACTTTCACCGATGTGCCCGTCTCTTGGGCCAAAGCCGGAGTC
Source organism: Opitutia bacterium (assembly GCA_003157575.1). Lineage (GTDB taxonomy): Bacteria > Verrucomicrobiota > Verrucomicrobiia > Opitutales > Opitutaceae > Fen-1467. The sequence continues at coordinate 198 of PMKA01000310.1, read as the reverse complement.
AAGGCGGGGGACCACGTGGTGAAGATTGACGGCAGGCCGCTCGATGGAATGAAGCTCTTCGGGGACTTCTTTCCGTTCTTCAAGTCAAAGCTGGACCCGCTGACAAAGAAGAGGGTCACGGAGGTGCCTTTCCTCTTCGAACTCCAGTCCGACGATCTGCCCGGAGTCCGCACGATCACCGTGATCATGAAGTCGTCG
>PMKA01000460.1 GCA_003157575.1 Opitutia bacterium | reverse complement strand
GACCGGCAGGATCCTGCTATTGGCGGCGCGCGATATAGGCAGGGCGCGTCTCGATAAAGAAGCGGGTTAGTTCCGCAAGCTGGTTGGCCACCTGGCGGTCGGAACGGCACCGGGGCATCTTGTATTGTCCGCCCCAACGGTTGTTCTTCCTCAGCCACTGCTCGAATACGCCGGGCATCACGAGCCGCACGGCCGGCGCATCGATCCCGTGGCTCTTGCGCTTTGCCGCATAGTCGTCGTTGCGCCGCATGAGCTCGAGATCCAGTTCAGGGGCGATCACATTGGCGGTCGGTGTCTCGACGGTCGGGGCCTTGAGCTCGATCCACCACTCATGGCATCCGTGCATCTGCCCGGTGAGCATGCCTGCAAACACGGGCGAGACATGGAAGTTCACGATGCTCCATCCATGGCGCTGGCAGACGGCCGTCAGGGTGTCTGTGACGTCCCTCTCGACGACGTTTTCGCCGAAAGCGGTGAGCTGAAGACCCGTCCGGCCGACATAAATCAGACGTGGAACGTCCGTGGACACGAAGCGCACAACATCGCCCGACAGATAACGAAACAGCCCGGCGGGCGTCGTCAGCAACAAGGCGTAATTGACCCCCGCCTTCACGCCTTCGAGCGGCACGACGCTCGGGCCGAGGTCGGCGAGGTTGCGCTCGTCGAACGTGCTCATCGGCAGAAATTCGAAGTACAATCCGGCGTCGGCCAGCAGACGCAGCCCGGCCGCCGCATCCGCATCCTGGACGGCGATGAACCCTTCGGCGGTCGGATAGACCTCGTGGAAATTGACGTGCGCACCCAATGCTGCGCGAAGTTCCAACGCGTATGGCGCGATCGGCGCACCTCCGTGCACGAGGCATTCGAGCTTGGGCCAGATCGCGTTCAGGGGCGCAGGTGAAGCCGCCCCGTCCTTATTCCGGCTCCGCATTGCGGCGATCATGATCAGGACCCAGTAAGGAACCCCGGAAATCAACGAGATGTCGCGGTTCAGGGTGCGTTCGATGGTGGCCTCGATCTTCGCCGGCCAGTCGGTCATTTGCGCGATCTCCGCTCCCGGTTCATGAAATTGTCCCTCGACCCACTTCGGGAGGGACGCCGCAATGATGCCGCTGAGGCCGCCGACGCGGGGCGAGTCCCCCTTGCCTGCGGCGATCGGGGCGAGCAGGGTGCTGCCGCCGAGAAACAGGTGCCGGCCGCTGAGCACTTTTGTGTTCCCGGTGCGCGCCGTGTAATAGAACAGGGAGGCGAGACAGGCCCTGCGAAAATGCGCAAACATCTCATCGGTCACAGGCAGACATTTCGGCGGGTTTGATGTGGTGCCCGCGGAGACTGCGAAACATGCGCACCGCCCCGGCCAGAGCACGTCGGGCTCGCCTTCCTTCATGCGCTCCAGGTAGGACGAGAACGATTCGTAGGTGCGGGGGGCCACACGCGTGCAGAACGTCGCATAGGTGAGCCCCGCCTCGATGCCCACCGCGTGNNATGCGCTGGATGAGATGCTTGAAGGTGTCCCGCTGTGCGGCGTGTCCGGGATCGGCGCACCGCAGCCGGCGCGCCGTGTGGGCCGATAGCACCCCGGCGGCGAGCTTCACCAAGCCTTTGAGCGGCGGTGCGATCATAGCGAAACCGTTGCTGCCAGAGGAAACAACCCCCACCTCCGCCGCAAGCGTATTTCCATTCTATCCTGTCGGTAACTCGCCGTTTTCAGCAACAAAACATTTTCGTATTTCACGGGGGTGTTGGAACGGGAGAGTGTCGGGCTTCGCTGACAGGCTCAGCAAAGGCGATTCCGCCATCTTGTGCGAGCAGAGTATGGACGAACGCCGGCGCGCTGCCGGATGGGCCGGCGGAAGACCGGACCGTCGCGCTTTCGCCAGGGGCGGGGGGCGGGGCTTCGAGGCCGGCTGCGCAGAAATCGACCAGGCGGCGAAGGCGGCATTCCCTGTCGTTGTCCTGATACAAACCGCCGGACGCCCGTTCGAAGTCCCGCTGATGGGCGGCGGCATGGAGGATTCCGCCAACCGCGAATTGCATCCTCCAGAACAGCTCCGGCGGCGGGAGGCCAGGCAGTGTCTGGGCCAGAATTGTGGTGTAGCGGCGGAGAAGCAGTTCGGATTCTTCAGCCGTCTCGGCAATCATGAACGGCTGGGGGGCCGCCATGTCCCGGCCGATCAGCTTGAGGAGAGAGAGGCCTTTCGCGGAGCCGTCCATCGCGCGCCGCAGCAGGGGACGGATGAAGGTCTCAAGGACCGAGCGGACTGGCACGGGCTGCTCCCCTGAGAGTTGCTCGGCCTGGGTCAGGAGCTTCATCCGTTCCTCGTTCAACGGCTGGACATGGCGAATCAGCACAGCCCTGTAGAGGTTCTCTTTGGAGCCGAAATGATAGTTGACCGCGGCGAGATTCACGCCGGCTTCGTCCGTTACCTGCCGCAGGGAAGTGCGCTGAAATCCCTGCTCGCCGAACAGGCGCTCGGCAGTGTTTATTATCCGGGTCCTAGTAGCTTGCGACTCAGGCGACATCGTAAACAAACGTTTCAAACAAACGTTTCAAACGAATATGTCAACCTTTGTATTTTGGCTCATGAGAGGCGGTGATTGACGGCATGGGTTTGCGGCCTACGGTGTGGGCTGTGCGGATCGATGCCCTTGCAGGATTGCAGAAGCTGATGCTGCCGGACCGATGGCAGGCTGGGGCGATTCAGGCTCTTGCCGCCGGGAAGGACGTCGTGATCGATGCTCCGACGGGCGCTGGGAAGACCTACGTCTTTGAACGGTGCATGGAGCAGGCGAACTTTACCCGTCGTTCCCTTTTTACGGTGCCCACGCGGGCGCTGGCCAACGACAAGTTTGCGGAATGGCGCGCCCGCGGCTGGCGCGTGGGTATCATGACCGGCGACGTCACGATTGCCCCGGACGCCCCCGTGGTGGTGGCGACATTGGAGGCTGTGCAGGGATGCTTTCAGGATGCGCCGGGGCCGTCACGGAGTCCGGTGCCTGTCCCTGGCGAGCAAGGGAAGGGTGGGATGACCGCCAGCGGCGGCCAGCCGTTCAAATTGCTGGTCGTGGACGAATACCAGTGGCTGGCCGATCCCGATCGGGGCAATCACTATGAAGGTGTGTTGCTTTCGGTTCCTCCGGGCGTCCAGCTGCTTTTGTTGAGTGGCAACGTGGCGAACCCGGATGAGGTCGTGGGCTGGCTGCAGCGGCTCGGCCGCAACGTGGAGCTGATCCAGCACCGGGATCGTCCGGTCCCGCTCGAAGAGGTCGAGGTTGACGATCTGATTCACGGTCTCCCGCGGAACATTGAGGGTTTTTGGAGCCGGCGAGTTGCAGGGGCGTTGCGGGAAGGCCTGGGCCCGGTCCTGGTTTTTGCGCCGCACCGGCAGGACGCCGAGCGTCTGGCCCGCCAGTTTGCGCGGGAGCTTCCGCTGGCCGATCCGCTTCCGTTCACGCCGGAACAGGAGAATCTCCTCGGTCCGACCCTGGCGAAGGTCCTGAAGCAGAGGGTGGCGTACCACCACAGCGGGCTCACGTATGCGCAGCGCGCCGGGATCATCGAACCGCTCGCGAAGGCCGGACAACTCCGCGTTGTTGTCGCCACGCTGGGGCTTAGCGCAGGCATCAATTTTTCGCTCCGGTCCGTGATGATCACGGCGTCGAGCTACCGCTTCAACCAGCTTGAACACGAGATCGAGCCGCACGAACTGCTGCAGATGATCGGACGTGCGGGGCGTCGCGGACTCGACGAGACGGGGTTTGTCCTCTGCAGCGGCAGCGCCCCCCATCTGCGGCGGGCGCAGCCCCTCCGGCTAAAACGCGCCGCGCCGCTACCCTGGGCGTTCATTCTCCGACAGCTCCGCGCCGGCCGCGACGCAACCGAGGTCGCGGGTGCGGCCGCGGGCCGTTTCTTCGCGATGGAACCGCTCATGCTCGGCGTCGAGGCGACGGCGCGCCGCGAAGCCGCGGAGCTCCCCTGCGGACAGCGAACGGACACCGGTCGCGCCCGGCTCGTGCGGCGGGTCAAGAACCCGTCTCCCCTCTGCCGCTCCTGCGCGCTGCGCGAGGAGTGTCTGGCTCTCGCTCCGCAGCCAACGCTTTTGTGGCAATGGCAGCGGCTGGGCCTGCTCGACCGCTGGTTGCTGCTGACTGCGCGCGGCAGGATCGTGTCGTTCTTTCTGGGGCCTGAAGGCCTGGCGATCGCCGCGGCGCTCGATGACGTCCGGTACCCATTGGATGAACTTGTGTTCGATTGCGCCAACCTTTTCGCGGGCGACCGTTTTTCCGGCACCAATCCCCGTACGCTCGGGCGCCTCGCCCGCGTGTGCGAGCAGACTTACCACCGGTTCACCGCAGAGGGCTGGCTCGAGCACGGACTGCCGCCGCAATACGGCTCTGGAGCATCCGAGATCGTGCGCGCGTTGATCGAACAGAAGGCCAGGCGCGGAGAGCTCGCGGCGGCCAGCGAGTTCGCCGGCCGCGGGGACATCGACCGCCTGCTCACCGAGTGGCGCAGCCTGTTGCGGATGGTGGCCAACGCCCCGTCGCACGACATCCCGGAGACGGCGGGCGCGGTCCTTCCGGCGCTCGCGGTGCGCTGGGAGGATTTTCGCGCGCTCTGCCGCGCCCAACTCGGGGTGATGCGCACGGATGCCCTTCCGGAGCTGCCCCCGTTGACCCCCGAGCAACATCATCCGGTAAACCACCGCTTCTTCCGGGCGCCGGTCGTCGTGACCGGACGCCAGTAGACGGAGCTTTGGAGCGGCGACGCCCCGGGCGCCGGTCAATCGCGCGGCGTCATAGGTTGCGCAGGCTCACCGGCCTGCTTCATTTGCATTTGGAGGGCGGACCTCCGTGTCCGCCGTGGTTCCATCGTCCTTTCTTGCGTTGGAACCGATACCGGAGGAAGAATCGATCGCGTATCGCGGCAGTCTTTTACCCCATGCCGGACCTCAATCCAGAGCAACTCGCCCGCCAGGAAATCGACACGCAGCTCGTCGCATGCGGCTGGGTTGTTCAGGACAGGAAGGCGATTGACTTCAACGCCAGCCCGGGCATCGCCGTTCGCGAATACCCCACCGACACAGGTCCGGCGGATTACGTGCTGTTCGTTGACAAGCACGCCGTTGGGGTGATCGAGGCGAAGAAGGAGGAAGTCGGTCAGAACATCACGGTCGTCGAGGACCAGACCGCCGGCTTGCTGCTCGCCCGCATTCGCGCCGAGCGCGCCGCCCAAGACGAGACAACCAAGCGCCTCCGAACCAGAAGGGCCACCGTAGCCTCTAAAAATTGATGGAAATTATCCTTGTTCTGTAATTTTGTCGAATTCGTTGCCAGATCCTTGCCGATGTCCCAAGGCTTCAATCTCTATTGCGACGAGAGCTGCCATCTTGAAAACGACCATCAACCGGTGATGGTCCTCGGCGTGAGCTGGTGCCCGCAGGTCAAGGCGCGCGAGATCGCAGTGCGGTTGCGCGAAATCAAGACGGCCCACGGGCTGCCGCCCGGCTTCGAGATAAAATGGTCCAAGGTTTCGCCTGCAAAAGTGGCCTTCTACCGGGCGGTGTTGGACTATTTCCTCGGTGAAGATGAGCTGCATTTCCGCGCCTGGGTGGCCCACAAGGCAGGCTTGCGTCACGGCGAATTCGGACAGAGCCACGACGACTGGTATTTCAAGATGATGTTCGGCCTGTTCGAGCCGCTGCTCACGCCCGGAGCCCGATTCCGGCTTTATCTCGACAAGAAGGACACCCGCAGCGCGGGAAAGGTGGCAAAACTGCACGAGGTGTTGTGCAACAACCTCTATGATTTCGACCGCCATATCGTCGAGCGGGTGCAGGTGGTGGAGTCGCACGCGGTGGAACAGCTCCAGCTCGCGGACCTGTTGCTGGGGGCGGTCGGCTACGTCAACCGCGGACTGAACCAGAGCCCGGCGAAGAACGCGCTGGTGGCCCGCATCCGGGAACGCACCGGATATTCCCTGCTGCGATCAACGCTGCTGAGGGAGGCGAAATTCAACGTCTTCATCTGGCGCGGTCAGAGCGGAGGGGCCATCGGATGAGTGCGGATTGGTTGCCCCCATTGGTCCGGCTGGAGGAGTCCGGCGGAGATTGGGCCAATTATGAAGAAACGCTCTACGCGTGGTTCACCGCCGACTTTCTGCGGTCACTCCCGGCGTGGCCGGGGAAGCGGGTGGGATTGAAGCGGCACCCGTTGAGCAAAGGGAAGGAGGCCACGTTCTGGCATTTCATCTCTGAAGGCGAGAGTGAGGCCGACCGGCTGATCGACGTGCGCCGCTGCGAGCGCATCCGCTGGCCGCGTCCGACGATGGCGGTCTTCTTCGACCGGGTTCCGGTGGAAGCCGACCGGATCGTCTGGTGGAAGAACGAACGCCGCGGCGAAGAGCGATACCTGCTGGCGTTGCCCGATTTCAGCTATCTCATGATTGTGGCTGATCGAGGCGAATACGTGCTGCCGTGGACGCACTATCATGTGGACCGGCCTCACCGGAAGGAAAAGTATCGGAAGGAACACCATGCCTACTGGGCTGCCCAGAAATGCTGAAGCCGCCCTTTGCAGGACGGCCTCGTTACTCCTTCAACACATGGTTGATGAGCTGTCGGGGAACATCGGTTCGACCGGCATCGGAATCAAGCCGCTTTTTTGGGCGGACCGGAAACAATTGTTAATCAGACTTCTACTGCGATTGTTCTTCCCCACAATAGCCCGAGCTGAAGCAAGCTCCGGAGAATACAACCCCGCCAACCGTCACATCCGAAAGGAAACCTGGGATGCTGAAAAGAATCCCGAGGGACGCTGGAGGAAATTCGCCTGCGCGGACATCGTTGCCCGAGACAAAACGAGCCTCGACCTCTTCTGGCTGAAAGACAGCAGTCTTGCCGACCTCGATAATCTGCCTGACCCGAAGGATCTCGCCGAGGACATCGTCGAGAACATCGAAGCGTGCCTAAACAATTTCCGCACGGTCCTGACCGCGCTCGGGAAATGAATTGGATTTTTTAATGTCTGATCCTGAATTCCCAACGCCCCAAGCAGGAGAGACCGCACCCCACAAGCGGCGCAAGCGCTATGCTGGGAAGAATCCCCGGCGTTTTGAGGAGAAATACAAGGAGCTCAATCCGGAACGGTATGCCGCCGACGTGGAGAAGGTGCTCGCCTCGGGGAAGACGCCCGCCGGCAGCCACCGGCCGATCATGGTGGCCGAAATTCTGAACGCGCTCGCCCTCAAACCAGGCGAATGCGTCGTGGATTGCACGCTCGGCTTCGGCGGGCACACCCGCGAAATGCTGGCGCGCATTGCTCCCGGAGGCCGGCTCGTCGGACTCGATGTCGATCCGATCGAACTTCCCAAAACCACCGCCCGCCTGCGTGCGGCCGGCTGGAGTGAGGATGCCTTCACCGCGGTGCGATCCAATTTCGCCGCTTTGCCCAAGGTGCTGGCGGAACTCGGACTCGACGGCGTGGACGCCGTGCTTGCCGACCTCGGGGTCTCTTCCATGCAGCTGGACGACCCGGCGCGCGGTTTCACTTTCAAAGCCGACGGCCCGCTCGATCTGCGGATGAATCCTTTGCGACAGCCCTCAGCGGCCGGCTGGCTTGCGCGGGTGCCGTGCGAGGAGCTTGCGTCTGCGCTCAGCGAGAACGCCGACGAACCCCATGCGCAGGTGCTGGCCCGGGAGTTGGTGGCCCGGAGGAGCAGAACGCCGTTCACCCGGACGCGGCAGCTCGCGGAGGCGATCCGGGCCATCCTGCTCAAACACGTTCGCGGCGCCGATCCGAAGACTCACGACGACAGCGTGCGCCGGGTGTTTCAGGCGATCCGCATCGCGGTGAACGATGAGTTCGGCGTGCTCGACCTGTTTCTGCGCCAGCTGCCTTTCTGTCTGAAAGCCGGAGGGCGGGTGGCGATCCTCACATTTCATTCCGGCGAGGACCGACGTGTGAAGAGCGCCTTTCGTGAAGGTCTGCGTGCCGGGATTTATTCCGCGACCAACGAAGAGGTCGTTCGCGCCGGGCCGGAGGAACGGCGGGACAATCCGCGCAGTTCCCCCGCAAAACTTCGCTGGGCCGTGAGGGCTGCCTGTCGGCCAGGCACTGCAGGCTAAACTTTTAGCTCGGCTTTGCCCCCCGCTTCTGGGATGGGTGGGACATCGTTTTCGCCCATCATGCCAAATTGGGAATATAAGATCATCACCAGCGGATCGCTGGGTTTCGGTTCATTGGCGCTGCTGGAGCAGCACCTTAATCTCCTGGGTAAGGATGAATGGGAGATCATCCATTTCCAGACTCGTCCGGAAAACCCTCTCGCTTTCAACGGTCTGGCGCGCCGGCCGGTCATGCGCGACTGGAACGTGGAGGCGGCTCCGGGCGCCGGAATGCCCTCGACCAAATCGGGCGCGATCCCGGCTCCGCCACAGGATCGGCAGTCGTCGGCTCCCAGCGTGGAGGAACTTCGCGCAGAAGCCGAGGAACGGCGCGAGTCGCTCTTTTCACAGGAGGAGTCCCTGCGGCCGGTGCATGGCGCCGACGAGGACGAGGACGCCGGAGAGGAAAAGGCGGAGGAGTTTGACGACTTGGAGAACGACGAGGATCTGCCGACGTTCTTCGAGGCGATCCGTCCCCACATGCGCCGGAACCAGCGCGGGCCGGGCATGGCCGTGGGCATCGATTATCTGGCGAAGAAATTCGAGCAGACCGAGGCGGACCTTGTCGAGGCCCTGAAGGAGTGCGGTTTCACGCTTCCTGCGAGCGCAAAGGACGACCCCGTGTACCTGGAGTACGACGGCGATCTTTACTGGCTGAATCTGAACCACCGCGGACAGCTGTGGATCAACACGCGCGAAAAGCCGCGGGCCGTGTTCCGGCCCGCCCAGGGCCATCGCGTCGCCTCCGAGGCGACGCCGCAGGAGGCGCCCGCCGGAGGGGAGCCGCAGGAGGAGGCCGCTCCGCCGGCAGAAGTTGCGGTCCCCGTGCCGGTTCTTGCGCCGGTTGCGCCTGAGCCTGCCGCGGCGGAACCACCCGCGCCTGAACCGGCGTCGCAGCCCGTCAACCCGTTGCCCGGCGGCACAGAGTTGCTGGATCGCCTGCGGCCTGCGATGCGGCGCAACCGTCACGGCGGAGGACTCTCCGGCAGCGTCAGTTATCTTGCGCGGGCGTTTCGGACCGAGCCGCGGGCGCTTGGGGAGGCTTTTGAGGCGCTCGGCCTCGTTCTTCCTTCGCGCCCGAACGACAAGCCCGCGTTTGTCGAGATCGGCATGTTCGTCTACTGGCTCAACAGGGACAAGACCGGGCAGGTCTGGATCAATGTGCGCGAAAAACGCGATGAGGTCCCGCCGGCCCCCGCGCCTGTCCCGTCGACGGAAACGGTCCCGGCTGCGCCGGTGGCGACCGGACCGCAGCAAGAGCCGCAGCCCGCGACGGCTGTCCCCACGCCGGTGGATGTCACGCCCGCAGGCACGCCTCCGGCCGTGGCGCCGCCTGTCGAGGTCCCTCCTGCCGTCGCACCGCAAACCGACGCGTCCCTGGCCGCTCCTGCGGAGAGCGCGCCTTTTGCCGCCGTCAGGCTCCTGCTTCGGGAGACCAAGCGGGGAGGCATCGCGGAGGAACTTGGGAAACTGGCCGAACAGCTGGGCAGGAGCGCCGACGATCTGCTTGCGGCCCTTGTCCGCGGCGGGCTGAAGGCGCCGGAGAAGGCCCGCGAGAAGCCGGTGTTCGTCGAACATGCAGGCGAGATCCTCTGGCTGAACCGGAACGCGAGAGGCCAGCTGTGGCTGAACGCTAAGGCGTCGAAATTCGCGGAGAAGGGGGAGGACGAAAATCCTTCCGATCAGTCAGCGGCCCCGGGCGAAACGGTCCAGTGCGGGGCGCCTGCAGCGAGGCGTTCGCGCGGTCCGCGGCGCCGGCGGTAGCGTTCAGCGAGGTTCAGTCCCGGCAGCCTGCCGGGCTTCGAGAACCCATTCGCACCGGTCCCGGACTTCCTTTCCGTCGCGCCGCCCGATCACCTCGATCCGGTTTGCGCCGGGGGCGAGCGCGACGCCGGGCCAGCGGCAGATCTTCACCGTGTCGGGATGGACGGCGCCCGCCGACGCTCCGTTCACAAGGAGTTCGACCTCCGCGCAATTCGAGTAGGCCTTGACCTCGGTGGTCGCGAGCCTGCGCGGCGTCAGCCTGCTCGAGGCCAGGCGGACCATCGGCTCCTCCGTCCAGTTCGCCTGGTAGAAGTAGAACGCATCCTTCCTGACCTTGCGGTCGCCCGTGACCAGCCCCTTGTCGTTGCGGCCGGGCGCATCGCCCTCGTCGCGTTTGTCCGACGCAAAATCGAACATGGCCCACACAAACGTTCCCCAGAGGTGCGGATTGTCCCGCGCGGCGGCCCAGGCCCGTTCGTGCACGACCGCCTGCCATTCCTCGGGGTGAAACCGCGTCGCCGTGTTTTTCGGCGGCGCCAGCACGCCCTCCTGGTGATGGAGGATGCCGGCTCCCGCGCCGTATTCGCTGATCCCGACCCGCCGCCCGCCCATCATCGCGCTGAGATCGGCGAAGAGCTTTCCGTAGTCGTCCGGCGTCCCCCAATACCAGCCGGGATAAACGTTGAAAGCGATCCGGTCCGGGGTGCCGTGGAGCGTTGACGGCTCACGTATCCATGAAGCGGCGACGGTCGGCCGGGAGGCGTCGAGCCCGTGCGCCAGGCCGCGCAGTTCGTCGATCAGGCGGTCCGGGCCGGGTCCCGGCTGCTCGACCCAGGGGGCGTTGAGCTCGTTGAACAGCCCCCAGAAGCACAGCGACGGATGGTTGTATCCCTGCAGGATCATCTCGGTGAGCTGCTGCCTCGCGTTCTCTGCAAACTCCGGCAGGCCGGAGATGCGTTCGATCAGGGGAATCTCCTGCCAGACCAGCAGCCCGCCGCGATCGCAGAGATCGTGGACAACGCCGCTTTGCTGGTAGTGCGCCAGGCGCAGCCCGGTGCAACCGAGCTCAAGGATGAGGCCGATGTCCTCCGCATGGTCCGCGGACGTCACCGCCCAGCCCTTGTCCAGGCGGTCCTGATGACAGTTCACTCCGTGGACCGCACAGGGCTCGCCGTTGAGCAGCACCCCGCGGTCCGGGGAGATCTCGATCGTGCGGAGGCCCAGGGGCTGCGTGACGGTGTCGAGCACCCGGCCGTCACGGCGCAGACGGACCGTGGCGGAATACAGGTAGGGGTCCTTTCTTCCCTGCCAGCGGTGGGGATTTGGAATGATGAGCGGCTGGAGGACCGTCCCTGTGGCGCCGGCGGCGATCGAAACAGGCCTTTCGTCCGATACGACGACCCTGCCGGCGGCATCGGCAATCTCGGTCTCGATCCGGACGCCGGCCGGGCCGCCCTGTCCGTTGGAAACAAGGGTTTTCACCTCCACTTCAGCCCGCGCCGCGCCCAGTTCCTCCGTTGTAAGGTAGACGCCGCCTGAAGCATGATCCAGAGGGCTGATACAAACCGCATCTGTCACGATCAGGCTGGCGGGGCGGTAGATGCCGCCGCACAGGGTGAAGTCGCCCGAGAGAGGAGGCACGTCCTGGAAATGCGAATTGTCGGCCCGGACACGGATCACGTTCGGGCCGTCGCTGCGTAAAAACGGGGTCAGTTCGAAGCAGAAGGCGCCGAATGCGCCGCGGTGCTGGCCGACATGCCGGTCGTTGACGAATACGTCGGCGACGATGGACACGGCTTCGAAGCGGACAAAGACCCGCCGGCCGGCGCTCTCCTTCGGCAGCTGAAACTGCCTCTCGTACCACCCTGCGCCGCGATAATATCCGTCGGTCACGCCTGGATCCGCGGCGGCGCCGTTCTGGCCGTCGAGGTTGTTCCAGGTATGGGGCAGCGTCACCGCCTGCCAGTTCGGGTCGACGGCCGCGGCGAGGCCGGCATCGCGCCGGATGAAGCGCCAGCCGGCGTCCAACGGAAGCACCTGCCGCTGGGCGGAGAGCGCGGTGGAAAGGCAGACGAGCAATGTGGGAACCATCGTCCTGGGAATCATTGGGAGGGAGTCCGATCACTGGGGGGACTTCATTTGTCATGACGAATTCAATACTTCTTCACAAGTGCGGTTCACACGATTGTTACATGGCGGCCGGCCCTTGCTGGAGCGGGTTTCGCCCCGATCTTCCGCATGGACGACGGAAGTGCCCGTGGAACGCAATCGGAGCGCAATCCGCCTCGTCGGGGAGGGGGGGTGGAATGCATGCCCCGGCGCTACCGGACGGCCATGGACGGTGGCTACGTCGACAACGATTATGATGTAAATTATTTAACCATAATTACTACCGACGATAAAAAATCCGGGGCGAGTGGTTCCGTTGGATTCCCGGATGGCTGTCCTGAGCCTCCGAAACGGCGGGAGAGTCGTGTTGGCCGTCCGGGGGTGTTTCCCGATGGCAGGCGGCCAGGAATCATCGGATTGGGAGCGGCCGGCCGAAATGCCAATAGTTGGCGGTGAGAGCGGTGCCTTCCGCCAGCCTGCCAGCCTTTGCTGACAAGTTATTCACATGGTTTTTCAGAG
>PMKA01000422.1 GCA_003157575.1 Opitutia bacterium | reverse complement strand
GGCGAGCACGGGGCGCACGCCCGGACAGGCCGCGGAAGCCGCTGCCGAGGATCAGCTGAGCATCTTCAGTTTCGCCCCTTCCATCGGCCCATGGTTCCAGCCCGGTCGGTTTCCAACCACCGAGGCGTTCTTCAGCCGGATCGATTCCGACACCCGCACGGTCACCGGCGTCGGGAAATCCTATTTCCAGCGGGCCCGCCCCTACATTGTCGACCCAACCATCGCACCGTTGACCAGGGAAACGAGTTACAGCTACCCGAGCGGACACTCCACGCGCGCCACCGTTTTTGCGCTGGTGCTCGCCGAGCTGTTGCCCGCCCACCGCGATGCACTCCTCAGCTTCGGACGAGACATCGGATGGAATCGCATCGTTGCAGGCGTCCACTACCCGAGCGACATCTTGACGGGACGAGTCCTGGGCAGGGCGATCGTGGCCGAAATGCTGAAGAATCCGGCGTTCCTTCATGATCTGGCCGGGGCAAAAGCGGAGGTCGCCGCCGCCCGCCTCCAATAACGCCGCGGCGCAGAACCGAGGCATAGATCCGATAAATCTCGGCGGGTAAATCGGACATCGGTCCGGTTTTCACCGAGGACGGCGTCGCGCGCAGACGCGCAGAAAATGCACAAGCGGTCCTTCCAGACACATTCAATTCACCGGAGAACTCAACGGAGGTCTGTATCTTTCCCGGGCCGGCACACCCAATTTCGCCTCCAGCTCCCTAATCCGCCAAAGGACGAGAGCAGACATGGCGGCCTCGTCGTCAGCCGGCAATGTCGGATGTATCCGGATCAGCCAGGCATACGCCGCCTGATCGCGACCCAGCCTGCGCAAGAGTTCCGCATAGATCCTGGCCGCATAATAGGGCGCGCCCGGCAATTCCGCCGCATGCCGGTACGATTCCGCCGCCAAAGCTGGATCCCGAAGCCGGTAAAGCTGGAGGTTTCCCATCTCCACCCAGATTGCCGCGCTGTCCGGGTGGCAGCTGCGGGCGGATTCAAGATACCGTAGTGCGGCGCACGCGTGCGCCTGAACGACACGCCTTCGCACCTCGGAGGGAGTCCGGTCCGGTTCGCCTGCGGAAAGCCTCCATTCGGGAATATCGCATGCGATGATCCGGGCTCCGTTGATCCAGAACTCCAGGGGCCGGTCATCCACCATCGTGGTCAGCTGGATCAACATCTCAGTCCGCGGCGCGTCCTGCGCCGCCCACGCCGAATAAACCTTGAGCCAAAGCCCGTCAGCCGCCAGCGCGCGAAGCCCCCCTGGTATCGCTGCGTCAGCCCAGCGCACCGCAACCTGTCGCGGCCGGCGGCTTCCGCAGACATTCCATTGTTTTTCGACCTCATTCCTGACGACCCCCCGCAGCGGCGACAACGCGACAGAGCCAAATGCCAGCCCCGCAAGAGCGATCGCGAGCGTCCTGAAACTAGAGTTCACGATGCCGGAAACAAAGGATGGCCAGCGAGGCAAACAAGCCCACGTATGCCGCCGAGTAGAGCGCGATTCCCATAAGGTATCCGACGGAAACCGTGCCGCCGATGGCGATGCCGTCGGCAACGTCGTAGAGGTTAAAGTCAGGGACAACATACCCGATGGCGCCAGCCGCACATTTCAACCATCCCGCTCCGGATGCCTGAACGGCCTCTCCTGCCAGCGAAGGCAGGTTGCAGACGACAAGGGCGGCGAAACCCGTCATCACCGCGAGCAAGGTTCCCCGGACATAGCTCGAGATAAACAGGGTCAACGCAGCCAGGACTGCGCATCGCAGCCACTGCACCAGGCCGCAGGCGATCACGGCAAAGAACGTGACGTGTCCGGTCCCGACAAACGCTCCTTCCGCCAGCGGCCCCCCGGACACTGTCTGCTCCCATCGAAGAAGCCCGGCCATGAATCCGGTCCCCGCCGCGCAAAACGCCAGGAGCAGCACGAGGATTCCACACAGTTTTCCCAGAACAAACTCTCCCCTGCGCACCGGCCTGGAGAGGACGGCGAGGATGGTCTTCCGTTCGATCTCGCCCAGAAACGATTCAGCCACCGCGACAACAGCCACAACCGCCCCGAAGAACGTCAACGCGCCAATGCCCGCATCGAACAGAAACTTCTCCCGGGATGCGATCGGACTGCAGTCGCGCAACCACCAGGCCGCGACGCCCACTGCGGTGGCGGCAAGAGCCGGCAGCACAAAGAACCGCTGCCTGACGGACTCCCGGAAGGTGTTGGCCGCAATCACCGTCAACCGGCCTGCCGACGACGACACGTCCGCGCTCATCGGACCGGCTCCTCATCCATACGGCTGCGACGCACCGCCGCCAGATAAGCCCGTTCAAGTCCGCTGCGCCGCGGGGCCGGAGAAGCCAGCAGGCGTGCTCCGCGCCCCGCCAGCCAGGCTTGAAGCTCGGGTCGATCCGCCTCGGAAAGCGCCTCCACGACCAGTGCCTCCTCCGCGAACGGCTGCACGAGTTCGTCCATCGTGCCGGAAGCCACGAGCCGGCCGCGCCTGAGCAGCACAACCCGGGTGCACAGTCCCTCAATCTGTTCCAGCTGGTGGGAACTGAGCAGGATGGTCCCGCCGCCCGATCGGATGCGACGGACAACTTCGCAGACGTCAGCCACGCCTTCCGGATCAAGGTTGGCCGTGGGCTCGTCGAGGATCACAAGCCTGGGCTCGGCCACCAACGCCTGCGCAAGACCGATCCGTTGCTTCATCCCCCGCGAATAGGTGCCGACACGGCGGCCCGAAACAGCCTCCATGCCCACGAGTGCGATCGCATCCCGGACCCGGTTCTCCTTGATCGCGCCGGTCAGGCCCGCGAGCCCCGCAAAGAAGCGGACAAGCTCGGTCCCCGTCAGAAATGGGTAGAATTCCGGCACTTCAGGAAGGTATCCCAAGGCGGAGTGCGCCCCTGCGGAGTCGCAGGCGCACCCCAAAACCCGGCAAATGCCAGCCGTTGGAGAAATCAGACCGAGGACGATCTTGAGCAGCGTGCTCTTCCCGGAACCGTTCGCTCCAAGCAGGCCCACGGTTTCACCTTCCGGTATGCAAAGATCTATTCCCTGGAGCGCGCACACCGGCGCTCCGCACAGTCCGGGGCGGAACACCTTCGAAATTCCCTCGAGTTCCACGGCATTCACGGCGGCCCTCAACGAACGGCGAAACCGCTGAACTGGGGCGCCCTTCTCCCGCCCTCCCTGTCGACGTGGCGGACGTAACCCTGCATCCGTTCCTCGATCGCCGCCAGAAAGGCGTTCACCTCGTCCTTTTCGCCTTCGACCTCCATGCGCACGCGCCCGTCCGCGAGGTTTTGAACGACCCCGGACACATCGTATCCCTTGGAAAGCAGGACGGTCGTATAGCGGAACCCGACTCCCTGCACCCTTCCGGAATAATGCACGATCTCATGGTGTACCTCAGAAACCGAAGACATTCCGGCAGTCTCAACCCGTCCGCCATTTTCTGCAATCAACAATTTTGCTCAATTTTCCGTTTTCCAGGCGACGCTTTGGATCGCTGGTGGCCCGCCCCTCCATGGGCCTCCTGCCCGCGCCCTGGGCCTTCCCCAGCTCCGCGGCGGAAGCCCTCTCCGCTTCTGGCCGGATTTGCACTCCAGGGACAGTCTCGTCACGCAACCCCGCCGGCCCCCGCACGCCCTGCTTTTCCTTGCTTTTTTTGCCGCGTGCCACCAAACCACCCGCTCGGACCAATTAAGCCACCTTGCGATGAGCGATTTTGAATCGGAAAGCTTCCAGGAAAACGATTGGGATGAATGCGGCGGTCTGGTTTGGAACGAGTTCGACTGGGAGGGTTATCTCAGGGAACAAGACGACATCCTGCATCGTTACCTTGGGTACTACGAACAGCTGAAAGGCCACTCCGAGCGGATCGACGAGGTCGCGCACCTGATGGGCTGGGAGGCCGGGCTGCGTGGGACGGACACAACCGACGACAGCGTGCTCTCAAAGGACGATCGCTCGGACTCGCCCGGAACAACGCCGATCGAGCCCTACACGCTGCACAAAAACCCGGTTTTCATCGCAACAAAGGCGATTTACCTGAGCTTGAAGCGCAGCTGGGAGCGAATCGCGTTCGACGGGGCCAAGGTTTCCCAACCTTCTGCGCTCGCCATGCAGACGAGCCTGTACCGTGGGGAGGAACAGGCCGTGCTGGGGGTGCAAGCCCTCGATCTCGGCGACTACGCCCTGGCTATCAGCCTGTTCAAGCGCGGTTTGGAGGAGCTCAACCGGACCCTGGCGCTTGCGGCCAGACCCGCAGAAAGGACGCCGGGGGCATTTTCGACATGGCGGGATGACGCACTCCCCCGTTTGTTTGACCTGCGGGAAATCTGGCTCCGCGTCATGAACGAATGCAGGGAAGAACTCGGACGGTGTATTGACGACGAGGGTTGATGCGATCAGGGGCGACTGCGGCCCTTGAAGTGCCGTCGGGATGCGTGAAAACTCCGCGGTACAGCCGCATTTCGAGTCATGCGGGAGATGCGCTTGCGATTCATCCCTCCACCTGTTTCGATCACACCAGCGCTTCTGCCCTTTACTCGATCCCCCGGATCGGTAAAGGAGATTGAGCCTGCGCCCAAGATCGGGACGCGTTATATGAAACAATTGCCTGAACTGCCCGTCTACATCTGATCCTGAAGCTGCGGCCTCTTCCATCCCTGAGACATCCCTTTCTTCGGAACACCCAACCTAACCTAATCATGTGGCTTCCTCTGCGCCTACACCACGCTTTCCTTCTTTCCGCGGCCTTCCTGCCCGGACTCCTCTCAGCCCAGACGAACTACACTGCCTAC
The DNA here is from genome assembly GCA_003157575.1 of Opitutia bacterium. Lineage (GTDB taxonomy): Bacteria > Verrucomicrobiota > Verrucomicrobiia > Opitutales > Opitutaceae > Fen-1467. Next base: position 1,068 of record PMKA01000422.1, on the reverse strand, counting down.
ACGTTTAGCGCGGACAACGCATGGGGGATACCACCCACGGGGACCCAGGACGGCCCTGCTGGCTCCGCCGGTTTCTTCCACCCGTGCGGGGTCGTGACCGACAGTCTGGGGAACACCTTTCTGGCGGACACGGGGAATCACACCATCCGGATGGTTTCGGCGGACGGGACGACGGTTTCGACGTTCGCGGGTCAGGCCGGCATTGCCGGAAGCGCTGACGGAACAGGCACCGCCGCACAGTTCTCCAATCCGACAGGCATAACCATCGATTCGAAGGACAACCTGTATGTGGCCGACAGCGGAAATGACACAATCCGCCTGATCACTCCCTCTGGCGTCGTCACGACGTTTGCCGGCGCCGCCGGGATCGTAGGGATCGCAGACGGGGTGGGCACGGCTGCCCGCTTCAGCCAGCCGATGTCGATCACCGCAGACGAATCCTCCGGAAGCGTCTATCTTTATTTGACCGACACCGGAAACAACACGGTTCGAAGGATCGATCCGTCTGGCGCAGTAACGACGATTGCGGGCACCGGCATGATGCCCAGTGCGGGCAGCACCACGGATACGGACAGAACCAACGCCCGCTTCGAACAGCCGAACAGCTCGGCAGTGGACAAATCCGGGAACATTTATGTGGCCGACATGGGGAACCATATCATCCGGAAGATCGACACAAACGGGTTTGTGACGACGGTGGCCGGTCTGGCGGGAGTCCGCGGGACCACGGACGGAGTCGGAACCGCCGCCAGGTTCGCATATCCGACCGCAGTCGCCTTCGGAAGCGATGGAAGCCTTTTTATCGCCGATTCGATAAACAACACCGTCCGGAAGATTTCTCTGCCGGACAAGACGGTCACGACCGTTGCGGGCAGACCGGGTGTGGCGGGCACCCTGAACGGCATCGGGACCAACGCCGAGTTCAACGGCCCCACCTCTCTCGCGCTCGACTCCAGCGGCAACATCTTCGTGACGGATACGTACAACCATGTTATCCGGAAGATCGATTCGACCGGCACTGTGACCACGTTCGCGGGATCGGTGGGTGTTCAGGGGTACGTCGATGCC
>PMKA01000234.1 GCA_003157575.1 Opitutia bacterium | reverse complement strand
GTACGGCGCCTCCACCCAGCGCGCAGTGCTCAACTTTCCCATCAGCGGGCGCCCGATGCCCGACGCGTTCATCCGCGGGCTCGGACTCGTCAAGCTCGCCTGCGCGGCCGCCAATGCGGAACTCGGGCGCCTGGATCCCGGGAAGAGCCGCCTGATTCAGCAGGTCGCGAGGGAGATCATCGCGGGCGGCCTGCGCGAACAGTTCCCCGTTGACGTCTTCCAGACCGGGTCCGGCACGTCGACGAACATGAACATCAATGAGGTGATCGCCAACCGGGCAGCCCAGCTCGCCGGGCAGCCGCTCGGATCGAGAACGCTGGTGCATCCGAACGACGATGTGAACCTCGGCCAGTCGTCAAACGACGTCATGCCGACGGCGCTGCATGTGAGTGTCGCACTTGCCCTCCGGGAAAGGCTCCGCCCGGCGCTCGAACACCTGCAACGGGCGCTCGAGGACAGATCCCGTGCCTTTGATACGATCGTGAAGATCGGTCGGACTCATCTCATGGATGCAACGCCGTTGACACTCGGGCAGGAATTCTCAGGCTATGCCATGCAGGCGGCGAAGGCAGTGGAACGCACCGGCAGGGCGGTGATCGCGCTGCAGGAACTCGCCATCGGCGGCACTGCAGTTGGCACCGGCATCAACGGTCACGCCGAATTCGCCCGGCGGGTCTGCCGGATCCTCCGCGAAGAGTCCGGACTTGCTGTTGTCGAGGCGCGCAATCATTTCGAGGCCCAGGCCGGACGCGACGATGCCGTCGAGGTCGCCGGCCATCTCGCCACCATCGCCGCCAGTTTGACGAAGATCGCAAACGACATCCGCCTTCTCGGTTCCGGTCCGCGTTGCGGCATCGGCGAAATCCACCTGCCGGCCACCCAACCCGGAAGTTCGATCATGCCCGGAAAGGTGAATCCCGTGATGAGCGAAATGCTCGTCCAGGTATGCCTCTACGCGCAGGGGCTCGCGCAGGTCGTGACGATGTGCGGCTTTGGCGGGCATTTGGAAATCAATGCGACGATTCCGCTCATCGCGCACGCACTGCACGAGGCGATTCAGTGCCTCTCGAATGGAGCCCGCGTCTTCGCCGACGCCTGCGTTCAGGGCATTGAAGCCGACCTCGCACGCTGCTCGGAACTTGTGCAACGGTCGCTCATGCTTGTGACGGCGCTGAATCCCCTCATCGGCTACGACCAGGCTGCGGCCATCGCCAAGGAGGCCCTTGCGACGAACCGGACCTTGCGGGAGGTCGTGCTTGAGAGAGGAAGTTGATGGACGCCGTCACCCTTGACCGAGTCCTTGATCCGCAGCACATGACGCAGCCGTAATGTCGCAGCCAGGATCGCCCGGCATTCGCGAACATCCTGAACCCTCGGCGATCCCGGGACTCACACCCCGCTACCCGCTTGAAAACGTTCTTTCGCCACAGACAATGGCGCCCATTGTTCCATCGGGGAAGATGACGATGCTTTGATCTCAAGAAACGACAGTCTGATTGACGGCCGGGCAACGGCGGATCTCCAGAAAATCTGGACCGGGCTCGGCATTCCTGCCGATTATGCAACTGCGCGCGGATTGACGTTTCAGCCCGAGGCAGCCGAGCTCATCTCGATCGGAACAGACATCCACAACCGCGGCTTCCGCCTCAGCTATCCACGCACGAACGCGCACAGGATTATTTACGAACCATGGCACTGGTGCTGGCAAGAACCCGCCGCCGGTGGAGCGGCGGCGCCCACACCGCAGTAGAAGCCGTGTTCACCGGGGAGGGTTGGTAAGGCCGCGCGAGGCATTCAGACATTTCATTGGAATAATACCAATTCTCACTTGATATCTGGAACGATTCCAATTCTCTATTGGTATTCACCATGATCTCAGACACTGAAAGCTTCACGCTGGCGCAGCATCTGACCGATAGCGGGTTGCGATCAACGCCGCATCGGGAAGTGGTTTATCAAGTGATTCTTGCGAAACGGAATCACCCAACGGCTGAGGAGATCTTTGCACGGGTGAAGGCATTGAGGCCAACAATCTCACTGGCAACTGTTTACAACTGTCTCGACACCCTTGTGCAGTGCGACCTCATCAGGCAGGTCAATTTCGTCCGGGAACCGACGCGCTACTGCCCCAACCTCCATGAGCATGCGCACTTCCATGACGAGACGACAGGCGAAATCCACGACATCGCAATCCCTGCCGACCTTACCGCCCGCCTTCGCGAAATCCTCCCGCCCGGCTATGCCGCCGAACACATCGACCTGAGCTTCCGCGGTTCAGTCAAGAAATGAGCCAAACGCAACACACCGTCCCCGCCATCCAATCTTTCCAGCAATGAGCCAGCTCATCATCCAGGACCTGAAAGTAAACATCGGTGACAAAGCGGTCGTCAAAGGCCTTTCGTTGACCGTCAATCAAGAGGAAGTCCATGCGATCATGGGCCCCAATGGCACCGGGAAATCCACCCTGGCCAAGGCGATCGCCGGTCATCCCGATTACACGATCACCGGCGGGGATGTTCTCCTCGATGGTCAATCCGTGCTCGCCATGGAGCCCGACGAACGCGCCCGGGCCGGACTGTTCCTCGCATTCCAATACCCCAGCGATGTCCCCGGTGTGTCCATCGCAAATTTCGTCCGCGCCGCGGTCCAGGCCCGCCTCGGCGAGAGCGCGGATCTCGACGCGACCAGCTACTACAAAAAGCTCTACGAGAAGATGGACCTGCTCAAGATCGACCGGAAATTCACGTCGCGACCGGTCAACGAGGGCTTCTCGGGTGGTGAGAAGAAGCGCTGCGAGATCCTGCAGATGGCCATGCTCGAACCCAAGTTCGCGCTGATGGACGAGACCGATTCCGGGCTCGACATCGACGCCCTGCGAATCGTCGCCGACGGCGTCAACAAGCTGCGCACCGGACAACTCGGGATTGTGCTCATCACCCACTACCAGCGCCTGCTCAACTACATCGTCCCCGACTTCGTCCACGT
>PMKA01000132.1:5592-5970 GCA_003157575.1 Opitutia bacterium | reverse complement strand
CAACCTCGAAATCCGCGAGCACGAGGTCGTCGCCATCCTGGGCCCGTCAGGCTGTGGAAAATCGACGCTCATGCGGGCGATCATAGGACTGCAACCGCCGACTTCGGGGCAGGTCCTCTACCGCGGCCAGGTGCAGGCCGGGCTGAGTCCGTCGGCCGCCCTGGTGTTCCAGAATTTCGCCTTGTTTCCATGGCTGACCGTTCAGCAGAACGTCGCGGTCGGCCTGACGCATCTCTCCCTCACCGCCGCCGCATTTGAAAAACGGGTGCGGCAGGTGATTGAGGCGGTCGGCCTGACCGGATCCGAGGAGGCGTATCCCAAGGAGCTGTCCGGCGGCATGAAACAGCGCGTCGGGCTGGCCCGCGCGCTGGCGGTCGA
>PMKA01000132.1:0-5554 GCA_003157575.1 Opitutia bacterium | reverse complement strand
GTGGTGATGGGCGCGCATCCGGGCGGCATCCGCGCAATCCTGGACAACACGCTCCCCTACCCGCGTGACGAGCACCATCCGGAGTTCGCCGCGCTGATCGAGAAACTCCACGCCCTGATCACCCAGGCGGTGCTGCCGGCAACATCCGCTCCCCCTGCAGTTTCAGGCGTCGACGGTCTTCCGGTGCAATCCATTCCGGGCGTTTCCCTCAGCAGCGTCATCGGCCTCCTCGAAATATTGGAGAACGAAGGCAGCCTGGAGCTGTTCGAGCTGACCCGTCGCGCCCATGTCGAATTGAGCCAGCTGCTTCTCGTCGTGAAAGCCGCCGGGTTGTTCGGCTGGGTTGCGACGCCCGGCGGGCGCGTCGCCATGACCGCCGACGGCAGCAAGTTCCTCGCAGCCGACATCAAGACTCGCAAACAGCTGCTCAACGTCTCCCTGCGGAAGTTGTTCGTCTTCGACATTGTCATTCAGACGCTGAAGCAGTCCCCGAACGGCGAGGTTGACGAAGCCGTGATCCTTGCCCGGCTTGCGCACGCGTTGCCGCACGATCAGCCGCCCCGGATACTCCGCACCGTCGTGGCCTGGGCGCGCTACGCCGAACTGTTCAGGTACAGCAGCGTCCGGCGTGTGTTCCACAGCGCCCGTCAGTGATCGACGGTAGGGTTTCACCGCATAGGCAAAGCCCGGTCCGTCGCATAGCCTCGTGAAGTGGGACAATTCCTTCCCGTCACAATGTCTCCACTACAATTGCGGAATTTTCACGCCGTCCCGCCGGCGGCGGTCCACAAACGAGAAACAAAACCCCATGAAAACCGCGGGCAGCGAACCACAATCCGCCCGGCCGAACGCACCTGCGGCGTCGAGAACGACGCCGGCGCACGTCGTCGTGATCGTGCTCGGCCTGATGGCATTCCTCTATTTCGCCCGTCCCGTGGTGCTGCCCGTCGTCCTTGCCTGTGTTGCGGGGATGACCCTGAAACCGCTCATCCGCTGGTCGTCCTGCTGGCACATCCCGCCGAAAATCTCCGCCGCGGTCGTGCTTTGCCTTCTGGTGGCCGGCGCCGGGATCGTCTTCATCCAACTGGGCCGCCCGGCCCTGACGTGGATGAATGAGGCCCCGCAGCACATGACCGAATTGAGGCAACGGGTTCAGAAGATGATCCCTCGCATCGCACGCTTCGCAGAGGCGGCGGCGGCGGTGAAGAATCTCGGAGCAACGGCGCCGGAACAAAACAAGGAGCCCGCCATCGAACTCAACGACGGCCGCGGGACCGCCGCATTCATCAACTGGACGGGAAGTCTTCTCGCAGAGACGGGGGAGACGCTGGTCGTCCTCTATCTGTTGCTCGCCTCCGGCGACTTGTTCTCGAAGAAGCTGGCCCGCGTCATGCCGACGCTGCAGCACAAGGAGAACGCCATCGCAATCAACCGCGAGATTCAGCGTAACATCTCGAATTACCTCCTTTCGGTTTCGCTGATCAACATCACCCTGGGCGCCGTCGTCGGGGCGGGCCTATGTTTCATGGGTGTGCCCAATCCATTGATGTGGGGCATGCTCGTGGCGATTCTGAACTTCATCCCCTACTTCGGCCCCGTCGTCGGGATCACCCTCCTCGCCGCGGTGGGCCTCCTTACATTCGACACGCTGTGGGCGGGACTCCTTCCGCCCGCCTGGTATCTGCTCTTCCATCTTCTCGAGGCAAACCTCGTCACGCCCATGTTGCTTGGGCGCCGCTTCACGCTCAACCCAGTCGTCATCTTCGTCTCCCTGATCTTCTGGACCTGGCTGTGGGGTGTGCCGGGAGCTCTTCTGTCAGTGCCGATCCTCGTCTCGATCAGGGTCGTTTGCGACCACGTCCCGATGCTGTCTCCGATAAGCGAACTGCTCACAAGCTGAACCCGACTGCTGAAACGCCATGAACCCGATCAAATTCGAATGCCCTCATTGTCACGAGATCATCGCAGGCGACGAATCGTTGTACGGCCAGCAGGTCAAGTGCCGGAAATGTCAGGAGACCATCCTCGTCCCTCCGGCGCCCGCCGGCGCCGGGCCGCTGACCGCGCGGCTGATTCAGGAAAAGGATGACGGTCCCCGTGTCGCCCCGGAAACGGCCGGCCATGAAGCCGACATCTTCACAGTGTCTCCGACCGCGCGCGCTTATCTCGGGCGGATTCTCCTCGGAGTGATCTGCCTCGCCCTGGGGATCGCGCTGACGGTTCGCGCCCGGGATTTTCCATGGTCGCCATGGACGGCCCTGGTCCCATTCGCTTTCGGCGTGGGCCTCGTGCTGTCGGTTTGGATTAGCGTAGCCTCCCGCAGTTACCGCCTGACAACTCAACGGCTCTTCGTACGCCGCGGCTGGCTCGCAAAGCATGTGGACGAACTGGAGTTGTACCGGGTGAAGGACGTGGCGGTCGATCAGGGAATCCTGCAACGCATCCTGGATTACGGCACCGTCACGGTACAGGCGGAGGACGAAACCACCCCGAAAGTGGATCTGACCGGAATCTCCGGCCCGACAAAGGCCAAGGAGATGATCAGAACCCAATATCGCGCCGCCCGCCAGCGGGAGGGAGTGCATCCCACGGAATTCATGCGATCACTATGAACCCCGGATTTCATCACCCGAAGGCACGGAATGCGATCGATTCGTTTCGGCCAGGCCGGACCGCGGGAATCCGCATGCTGACGACCCGCATCCTGTTTCTCCTGGTCGCGCTGGCTCCTGTTGAGAGGCTCTGGGGCGATTCACCAGCCGCACACCCGCGCCTGTTGACTCCGGACGTCTTTGCGACCGCCGGGAGCAATCTGACCCTCACTCTGCTGCTCCCGGCCGATGTGAATCCTGGCGCCCCGCCGCTCGCTCCATTGCCGACATTGACTCTGATCTGGGTCGCCAACGACCGGACTGAGGAATCCGTGTTCACGCTCCAGGCCGGCCCGTCACAACCGTTGACACTCGGCGCCCAGAATTTCCAGGCCTTTGCCTACAAAGGCGTCGTGCCCGGCGGCCTCAATGGTCCCACGATGATCGAGACCCACGAGATGCCGGTCGCCCGCGGTTTGGTCTCGGTTCAGCCGGCGCGGAATTCCCTCCTTCTCGCGGAATCCGCCACAACTCCAGCGAAACCATCCTCCGCCGGGAAACACGAGCCCGCAGCGGGAATTCCGCCGGCGGCGCCGCTCGAAGCGGAAGACCATGAACTCCTGCTGCGAAGCGCGATCCGCACGCCGCTCATCCCGGGCATCTACGCAAATGAACCCGTCTATTTTGTCCTCGGCTACCGCCCGGACCTGAATGCGCGGTTCCAGTTGAGCTTCAAATACAGGCCGTTCGACACGACCTGGCTACGGCATCTTGGCGCTGCCTTCACGATGACCACGCTCTGGGATCTGCACAGCACGTCCGTGCCGTTTGTCGACTCGACCTACCGGCCGTCTGTTTCGTGGTATAGCGATCCCCAGCGGTTTTTCACCAGCAAAAAAATCCGTTTCACCTGGCAGGCGGGCTTGGAACACGAATCAAACGGGAAGGGCGACACCGACATAGCGCAGACGGCAAGCGGCTTTGACTCGCGCTCGATGAACATCGCCTTCATCCGTCCCAGGCTCATCTGGCAGATGACCGAAAAAGACTCCCTGACGGTCGCCCTGAAGACGTATGCGTATTTGAACCGGGCGGTTGAAAACAGCGACATCAACCTCTACCGGGGCTATGCGGACCTGCAGCTCCGCTACCAGCACGACGATTGGATCTTCTCCGGCGTTTTCCGAAGCGGGAGCCGGGGCCACTACAGCGAGCTCAACTTCTGCATTCCGCAGATCAGCTTCATCAAATGGTTCTCTCCCGACCTCGGGAAGAAAAACGTCCACGGCTGGCTGATGTTGCAATATCTGAGCGGCTACGGCGAAACCCTCCTCGATTACAACCGGAGAATTCCCGAGCAGCTCCGCGCCGGCTTCATGTTCGTTCCCTAGCAGCGTGTCGGACTTCGTCCTCCCCGCTGCTAGTGGCAAATGGCGTTCGCCATTTGCTTCGGCACCGATAATGTTCCTTTCTTCGGTTGCCACTATCTTTGCTGGAGAGCGTCGAAACAGTACGCCCCACCCGATTCGACGTTCAGAAGTTCCCTTTTTATTTATGCTCTCCAATCAAACGGTGTCCGCCGTTTGATGCATCTATTGCGATGTTTGTTGTTCCCAGCAAATGGCGAATGCCATTCGCCAAGGAGCGCGGAGGACAAAGTCCGACGGGCTCCTGGCGGGAAACACCCCATACAGGGTCGGCGGCTTTCCGGCATACACTCGCGACAACATGGACGGAAATCCCCTTCCCATCAACGCGTCGCAGGGTCTTGCCACCCTGACCGAACTGGCACTCGACCTGCGCTGGTCGTGGAATCACTGCGCGGACGAGCTCTGGCAGCGCCTCGATCCCGTGCTCTGGGCGTTGACCCATCACCCCAACGTCGTGCTCCAGACCGTTCCGCGCGAAAAGCTCGCGAGCGCGCTGGCCGATCCGGACTTCTGCGGATTGCTCGAGCGACTGGCGGAAGCGAGGCGGAACGCAGCGTCGACCCCGGCGTGGTTCCAACTGAAACATCCGGGGGCGCCCCTCTCCTGCGTCGCCTATTTCTGCATGGAATTCATGTTGAGCGAAGCCCTCCCGATCTATTCGGGCGGCCTCGGCAACGTGGCCGGCGATCAGCTCAAGGCCGCGAACGATCTCGGCGTGCCGGTGATCGGCGTCGGGCTGCTCTACCAGCGCGGCTATTTTCGCCAGGTCATCGACAGGGACGGCGCGCAACAGGCGCTCTATCCGTATAACGATCCCGGACAGCTGCCGATCACCGCGGTGCGCCAGCCGAACGGCGAATGGCTGCGCCTGGAGATCGTGCTGCCCGGTTACTCCGTCTGGCTGCGCACCTGGCAGGTTCAGATTGGCCGGCTGACGCTCTATCTGCTCGACACGAACGACGCAGCCAATTTTCCCGTGCACCGGGGCATCACCACCGAGCTGTACGGCGGCGGCCCGGAGATGCGCCTGAAACAGGAATTGGTGCTTGGGATCGGCGGTTGGAAGCTGCTGGAGGCGCTCGGGATCAAACCGGACGTCTGCCATCTCAACGAAGGGCACGCCGCCTTCGCCCTGCTGGAGCGCGCCCGGAGTTTCATGAAGGAGACAGGACAGCCGTTTGCCGTCGCACTGACCGCCACGCGCGCCGGAAATCTCTTCACCACCCACACGGCGGTCGCGGCCGGATTTGACGTTTTCTCCCCGGCATTGATGGAGGATTATCTCGGCCGGTATGCGCAGGAAAAGCTCGGCCTGTCGCTGCGGGAGTTCCTCGCCCTGGGACGTCAGAACCCCGACGACGTAACCGAGCCTTTCAACATGGCCACCCTCGCGATGCGTGGGAGCGGGGCCGTCAACGGCGTGAGCCAGCTGCACGGCCGGGTGAGCCGGCACATCTTTTCGCCGCTCTTCCCCCGCTGGCCGGAGAGCGAAGTGCCGGTGGGTCACGTCACCAACGGCGTGCACATGCCGAC
>PMKA01000537.1 GCA_003157575.1 Opitutia bacterium | reverse complement strand
CGTGCCATCCCTGCCTGCCGAAGATCCGGCGCAGGCAGGCGTGCAATCCGCGGTTAAGCTCCGTTGTCCAGGTTGCGGTCCCCAATCCCAATCCTTTTTACCACGGATTACGCGGAGAACGCGGATGTCAGAATCCGGCCGCCGGTCGCGGACCGACGCTTCAGTTTCCAGGCCGCCTGGAAACTGCTCCGCTCCCTCCGCGAGCTCCTGTAAAATGGTCTGGGTTGATCCGCTTTTCCGGTTTCAGCTTTCAGGGTCTCAGCGGTTCAGCTTTTCCCGGCCACCGCGCCCTTAGGGGAACACAAGGGTTTCCCGAACAAACCATCGCCGGCGGCAGGCTTTTCAGCACGACGGAGCCCGCAGTCGCAACCGCTTCCTCGCCGACGACCACCCCGGGGGCCACAAAACACTGCGCCCCGATCCACGCTCCGTCACCAATCACGATCGGCCTGTTTCGGTAGGGCATAGCAATATCACGATAATCGTGGTTTCCCGTGCAGAGGAAAGCCCGCTGCGAAATGCAGACATGAGCTCCGATACGCACCGGCTCGAAATTCAGGATGAACGCCTCTTCGCCAATCCAGGTGTGATCGCCGATCTCGAGCTTCCACGGGAGGTGGATGTTGGTTCGTGGCTTGATCACCACTCCGCAACCGACCTTCGCGCCGAAGAGCCGCAGGCAACCGACCCGAAGACGGGAAGGCCAGGGTATTTCATTCAAAAAGAACACCAGTTTGCATACATACCAAGCCGCTTCGACCAGGCGGCTACGCCCACGATCCAGCCCGAGTCGTGCATCGAATAGATCCTGCCGCACCCTGGTCATTGCCCGAACGGCGGCGTGGACAGCGCTCCCGCTTCCTCCAGCCAGATTATAAAGAGTCGATTCACCACCAATATAACAGCCAGCCCAAACAGTGTGAACCAACCCGCGAAAATCCACTTCCAAATCCGGTCGGATTGGGCCTGCACGTCTGACATCTCCTCACGCGCCACCTCCAGCTCGTAACTCATCAAGACTGCAATTTTTCTGCGCAGATCCCCGGAAGCCAACTCCAATCGTCTGTATGTCTCCTTGGTTGTTGACCGATCCAAGCCTGTTTCAGAAAGCGGCGTCAGCAGTTTGTCAGAGAGCGTGCCGAACGCCATCTGTAAACTTGCACGATCTGGCTGTCTCGCAATCTCGGAAATCTCCGCGGATTTTGTTGTCAGCAGCGCCCGGAACTCCGCCACCTCTTCCGCCGGCATTGACTCGACCTCCTCCCGCCGGACGAGGTCAACCTTGTCTTCAAACCGCGACACTTGTTCCCTAATTTCCAGCCCGCTTGTCAGGTTGGCGATCGCCGAGTTCATTATTTCGGCGGAGCGCACACTGACCAGATGCAACGCATAGAGGCTCACCCCCAGCATCCCGAGCAGGATGCCGCCGACCAGCAGACCGACGGGCCACCACCCATACCGTTTTAGCTTCCGACGGACCAGGTCTGACAGGTCGATGACCCCAAGCAGAGCCAGCGCTCCGAAATGGAAAAAGAGTGAGCGAGGACGCATCACCTGTGAATGAGCTGGTGTCTCCATGATAATGTGTTTCCTAGTAGCCTGTCGGGCTTTGCCCTCCATGCTGCTAAACAAACGGCGGNNGGCTTGTCGGCGGGCCGTTTCCCTAATAGGCTGTGGCACGGCGATCCTCCTTCGCCAAGCCTATGGAGGACAGGCCAGCGCCGGCCCTACACACCGTTTGGTGATCTCCCGCATCATTCGTAAGGCGTGGCCGACTGCATTAATCCGGCTTTGTGGGCCGCATTGTGAGCAGCGCTATAACAAATCAGCGCAGGCCGAGTGCAACTCAGCCGCCAGCTGCGACCATGAATATCTCCCCTCGACGAGCTGCCGTCCCAGACGCCCGCGTTGGGTGCGTTCGTCGTCGCCCGCCTCGATCGCCTGGCGTAGCGTCGTGGCCACGGCCTCTGCCTCCGCCCGGCAGAGCCAGCCCGCCTCGTGCGCGGCGACGTCCGGGAAATTACACTCCTCTGTCGCGAGCACCGGGACGCCACTGGCCATGGCCTCGAGCACGGCCATCGGAAAACCCTCGGAGTAGGACGTCAATACAAACAACTCGGCCGCGGCCAGTTGCGCGATCTTGGCCGCACCCGACACCGGGCCGACAAAGCGCACCACACCCTCCAGGCCAGCCGCGCGCACCTGCCCCTCGATCACGGCGCGATAGCCATTCTCATCCGGCCCCGCGATCACAAGTTCCCATTCCCGCGCAGCCGCACCGAGCTTGGCCCACGCCGCCACCAGCAGGTCGAGCCCCTTTTTTGGATGCACCCGGCCGAGGAACAGCGCCTGCCTCACCGGTCGCGCCGGATTGCGGTCTCCACCGAAAGGCGCCATGTCGATGCCGTTTGGAACCACGATCACCGGAGCGTGAATGCCTTGCGCGCGCACCTGATCCGCCTCGCGCGCACTGACCGCGCGCCAAAGCCGAACCGCACGGAAGTTGGCATCCTCGAATAGCCAGTGTGCCACCCGCTTCTTGCCGCGCGAACGGCGTAAAATCCAAGGATCAAGCATACCCTGAGGATGATATACTAACGGGACCCCGTGGCGTCTTGCCATCCAGCCGACCACAGCGTTTGGCCAGACATAAAAGCCATGCCCGTGGACCACCGCATCGCCGCCTCCGAGCCAATCCGCCGCGGCCCGGCCGAGGCCGGGCGCGAAGAATAGCCTGTCCGGCCCACGGCGCGTGAATTCGCAGACTCCAGGCAACACTGCTGACGCCGGTCCTCCCCGCGTCGTGAGCAAACGCGATTCGTGCCCCAGCCCCTGCAAAGCCAGGTGCAATTGCAACGCCGACAGCCCCAAACCGGCCCCCTGTTGCAGTTCCAGCGACTGCACGAAATGTAGATGCCTGGGAACCTGCCGGGCTTCGCCCTCCAGCTTCCCAAGCAAATGGCCGGCGCCATTGGGGTCGGACTTGTGCATAAGGGATCTTCCGGGAGGCGCCTGCGTCTCGCCGAGGACTGTCCTCAGGTGTTCGGTGTAGGAGCCTGTTTGCCCGTTCGACGGGCTCAGGGCCCCGAGCGGAGTCGAGGGGCAGGCGAATCTCGGGTCGGGATCGCCTGCAAGCAGGCTCCTACAATTTGCATTGAGAGGGCTTAGCGGCTTAAGGCAGCCTGCGCCGCCTTCAGCGCGTTTTCTGCGAAGTTCTCGCAACCCCAACTCTTGATTCTTGCCGCACCAGCCTCCCCCATCCGGCGCGCGAGCTGAGGATCCTCCGCCAATGCCAGCAGCCGCGCACCGAGATCTTCGGCCCGACCCGGATCAAAACTCCATCCGTTCACCTCGTTCTCCACCAAGTCTTCGCAGCAGCCCGCATTTGAAGAAACAAGCACCGCACAGCCGCACGCCATGGCCTCGTTCACGACGAGGCCCCATTCTTCCTCAATACTCGGCAGGACGAACGCCTCAGCCAGCCCGTAGAACACCGGTAGTTCCTCAATCTGGCGGAACCCATAGAACATGACTTGCACCCCAAGGGGCGCCATGGCCGGCCGGAGTCGATCGATTGTACGACCGTCAGCGAAGCTCAACCCCAGCGCTGCGCACTGTTCGCGCAGTCCAGACTCCTCCGGGCCGCTTCCGACAAACACGAGTCTAGGCGGCTCCGTATTCGCAGACGCGCGCTGGAGCGCCCAGGCAAAGGCCTCGACAAGGCATTCGAGATTCTTCTTCTCCTCCATTCGGCCGATATTGAGAAAATACCGCGGCGGCAGACCGTAAGCCAGGCGCAGGGCTGGAGCGTCACTCCGCGCGACTGCTGCGTTCTGCGCGAAGTAAAGGTTGTCCACCGCATCGTAGCCTTTGAAAAGCCGTTCTTCCGGCAGCCCTAGCGAGTGGAAATAACGCCGCTGCGGCGCACCGCCGACCAAGCCTACATCGAATGTGCAAACAATTTTTTGTTTGAGCCAGGCAAAGACCCCGCGCGCCTGCGCCGTGCCGGCATGGGACTCGTTCATCATCACGCAACGCACGCCGACCCGCTTGGCCGCCAGCAGGACCGCCAGCGACGTCGCCGGCCAGTAACTGGGGATGAAAGCCACCTCAGTGCGACGCTGTCGAAGCACCGCTATTGCGGCGCGATAGACCCGCAGCGTTCCCGCCCGCTCGTCTGTCGTTTTGGGTACCAGTGTCACCACCTGCCGCGCCTCGCCCGCCTTGCGCCGCCAGGCATAGGTGCTTGTTTTATCGGCAATCTCTATTCCGACGACCTGTCCTGATCCAAAAGCCTGCTCCGCTTGCCGCAGCCGCGCCAGATGGTAGGGTCCATACTGCGACCATACGAACGCGACGCGGGGCACAGCCGTGGAGGATCGGGCCTGTAGCGCCGCCAGGAAGCCATCGACCATCAATTCGACAGTGTAACGCTCTGCAACGTAGGCAGACAAATCCTCCCGCCTCTCCCGCCAGGCGTTTCCCGCCGGGCCGATGAACTTCATCAAGGTCGCTTTGAGCGACTCCACGCTTCCGCTGTCAAAGAAACAACATGTCACGCCCTCCACGCAGGCTTCAATTTCCGGAGAGTGTGGTTCGTCGCGCGCAACCGCCATGGGAACACCAAAGGCGAGGCACTGGATCACAGAAAGCCCGACATAACCCGGCGACACCGCGACCGCAGCCTCTGAATAGAGCGCCCGCAGCCTTTCCACGTCTGCAACATGGCCGGGAAACTCCACCAAGTCTGAGATGCCGAGTTCTGCCGCTCGCCTCTCCAATTCCGCCCGGATTGGTCCATCGCCGACAAGCACCAGCCGCGCGCCCTGTGCAGCTTCGCGCGGGATGCGTGCAAAAGCCTCCAGCAAAAGATCCGGTTTCTTCTTCGCGCTCAGCCGGCCAACATAAATGATGTTCCGGGCCGGCTCCTCTCCGAGCGCCGGGTAGCATTGCTCCCGGCTGAGCGTACTGTTCGGCGCCACCCAGACCGGCTGACCGGGTGCACCCTTCTTCCATTCATCGGCCTGCGCACGGGTGTAACACACGACGCCATCGGCCAAGGCCACCATCATGCGTCGCAGAAAACGCGCGAAAAGATTTCGCCTTTCATGCCCCCAGACATGTCCCCACAAAACAGTGCGCCGCCCGCCCACTCTTCGCCGCACCAGCAAAACCCAGGTGCTGAGTACCCGCGGGTTGAATTCCGCCATCACCGTACCTGCCGCTACGCCAGGCAATCCGGTACCCTTTTGCCAAAGGAATGATCTCTTGAACAAGAAGTGGTTGCGAAGTGGCCTGAACCAAGGTTCGCCCTGAGCACGGGTCTTTATCTCCTTGTTGAAATGTTCGTCGCCGGCAGCCACAATCACCCCTGGGACTGCCTTGGCCAGCGCGCGAAACACCGGAAGCCGGTAATCAGGCACGCAGGTCTGGACAACCACTATTTGGCTGGACGGATTTGCCATGTTCAGCAGGAACCTGTCGCACTTCGTCTTCCATGCTCCTTGTCAAATGGCTGCGCCATTTGGGAAGAACTTATGCTTCGCAATGCGTGAAACCTGAGAAATGAACGAACCCGCGTCATCTGGGAGTCCGCGGCCAATTTCACTCCGTTGCCGCAAGCTCTGGAAAATAGTTGAGAGTAATCGCCACGCTCAATTTTTCAGTCAGAGCCGAAGTGTCGAACGTCAGACTTCCACTTTCCGACGGATTCCCCGGATAGATTGCACCCATCTTTGCCAGCATCCAAACCTCGGTTGAAGGGTTTTCCAGAGTCAAATCCACCGCTCGCCCATTGATGTTGAAATGCTGCTTCAATCTGAGCCCCTGTGCCTTCACCATCACGCGATGACAAAGTCCGAATGGCCGCAGATTCAGCGGTTTCCCATATCTTTGACCGGCCTGCAGCTCCACTTGGATGACCCGCTCCTGCAACGGACCAAAGGCGTGCCCGTTTAAGTTAATCGGGCCCGTGGAGACCTGCCCGACGTTGAATCCCTTGAATTTCCCGGACACAGCAATGCTGATCCCACGAATCGCGATCTTTGCCGGCGCGCCACCGCTGTCTGTTATCATTTCGCCTGAGCCATCGCCGCTGATATTCAAATGTTCGAAGACTGCTTCTGACCCCTGAACGATCATGAGGAGGACTTTGAAAGGCCTAGGGGATCCCATTTGTTGACTCCAATCGTTGACAATCCGCCAGTTCGTACAGCGAAGATTGGAGCAATACGATTCGATGAATGCCACCGGGCCCGCGAATGCGTGCGCTTCGAAGTCATCGAAAACACAATCGGAGGAGTTCCAGACATTGAGCACCCTGCCTTTGGCTGAGTGACCGTTGATCGCGATGGACCGATCGCATGAGACATGTCTCACCGTAATGCGTCTGCAATAGGCGAGCTTTACTACTCCATTTCCAGGATCGGTAGCAGTGATATTATCAATACCCACGTCGCGGGCGTAACGCAGATCGATCCCCGCCTCCGGGTTCCCGCGCGGTGCCGGCGTCCTCTGCAGGACAAGATTGCGAATAAACGCATCGCAGTAGATAGGGTTGTCGGCCGGCCGGAAACGCAGCAAGGCGCGGTTTTGCGATTTTGTGTTCTGGACGTCCAGGCTCTGAGGCAAATCATCCGCCAGGCGCAAATGATTCGGATCGACGACCGCGCGAACGGAAGTGAAGAACATCAACCGGGTCTCATGCGCATCCCATGCGTTGTCACCCAAGCGCAAGCCAACCGGATCGCCCGCCCTAAACGCCTCGGTGCTGTCCACGTGAATCGTATTGTCGCCAGCCGCGGCATCGCAATCGATGTGGGCCCTGGCTGTCTGGTCGATCACGGTGCCGATATAGGAACAGTTGTCGTCCAACAGGAGCGTGCAGCCGTGGCCGTCTATCGAGACGCCGCTGTGCAACGCGATCGCGGGCCCCTGGCCGCCATTTGGACGACGACGCAGTCGGTATGTCCCGGGCGCAAAGTCGACAATGCCACCTTCAACCCCTGCAGCGGCAACGCAGGCATTCAGGGCCGCCGTGTCATCCGCCTGTCCATCTCCTTTCGCTCCGAAACTCTGGACTGAAAAATGGTGCGCCGGTCCAGATGCATGCGGCTCAGCCGCTGACCCGCAAGAGATCGGTCCGAGCAGCTCTCCCGCCATCGTTATGACAAGCAACGTGCGGAGCAAAATCACAAGGAACGCGAAGGTCGGATCGATCCCGAGCCTTTTTTACAGGAGCTCGCGGAGGGAGCAGAGGGAAAAGCAGAAACGCTGAAAGCTGAAGCCTGAAACGGGAAGCCCCGATCGATCTCTAAAACCACATTGGTTATGGAGGAAGATTTCACGCGGCGTGAAATCTTCTTGTGGCTCTTTGTGAGGTTTTTGTGGCCCGGCGACAAGCGCCGGCCCTACATACCATCCGGTGATCGTCGGCATCATCCGTAATGCGCGGTCCCAACTACATGACTCCGCCCCTCCCGGTCTTCACCTGCTCCGTCAAAAGCGTGCGATAGATCTCCACAAGGCTGCTCGCATAATTTGACCAGTTATATTTGTTCTCAACGAGCGCACGGCCAGCCATACCCATCGCACGGGCACTGGCCTGGTCGCGATAAGACTCCTCGATCGCGCGCATCAGCGCCTCCACCGAGCGCGCCTGAACGACACGGCCTTCACGTCCGTCCGTCATGATGTCCGGCGCGCCGCAATTTGTCGAAGCGATCACGGGAAGCCCGCACGCCATCGCCTCAAGTATCGCAATGCCAAATCCGTCCTCCACGGTAGGAAACACAAACAAATCGGCCGACTGAAGCCGTCGCACGAGCTCGGCCTTCGGCAACGAACCATGAAAAATGACATTGGGGGCGCCGATTGCCTGCAGCCGGCCGATGAGCCGTTGATCGACAAATCCACAGCAGTGAAGCTCAGCCGAGGGCAGATTCAGCGCCTTCCATGCCCGCAGCAGGTACTGGTGGCCCTTGCGCAAGGTGACCTGGCCGGTGCAGACGACCTTAAAGATGGATCCGCCGCCCGGACCCGGTGTGAAGTCCTGCAAGTTGGCCCCATAGGCCAGACGGATCATCTTCTCCCGCCGAATGCCGTGCTTCACATAAGATTCCTCTACGAAACTCGAAGGCACCAGAATGCGGTCAACCCTTGGGATCTCATCCTTAATCCGATCGACGAACCGCGGCCGCACAGGACGTCCCGGGAGGCCTAGATCGGCGTATTCCTGATCGATCTGGGCCTGATAGTCGTCCGGGTAACTGTTGACCGCCTCGCCGAGGCAGACGGCGTTAAACTTCCTTGCGCGGGTTATGACAGCGCGGCAGTTGCCATGCATCAGGAAATGAAGCACATCGCACGGCCGGAGCACTGCCGCCGCGGTGCGGTCCCATTGCCAGTGGTAAAGGGGATGAAGAAGATTGCCAAGCCGATCGCCGAGCAAGCGCGTGTGGAACTGAAAGAGGTATTCCTTGATGAAGAGATTCCGCAACCTCGCCGAGCCGCCGAGCCTTCCTTTGCCGGAGACCCTGTGGGAGAAGATGAACTGAGAGAGCGCTCCCGCCTGCTCCAAAAATGGAACGTAGTTGAAGTAGTGAAACTTCCCGCAGACAACCAACGCCACCTGGGGCTGGCGGCCGTTCGCAGAAGGTGCGACTATTGAATTCACGACCAGACCTCAGCGTTAAACCTAACGGGGTTTCACCCCGGCCC
>PMKA01000381.1 GCA_003157575.1 Opitutia bacterium | reverse complement strand
TCCGTCGTGCACATGAACGACTACCAAAAGAGGCGGTTCACCGAGAAGATC
Source organism: Opitutia bacterium (assembly GCA_003157575.1). Lineage (GTDB taxonomy): Bacteria > Verrucomicrobiota > Verrucomicrobiia > Opitutales > Opitutaceae > Fen-1467. The sequence goes on along the minus strand of PMKA01000381.1, from coordinate 4,020 downwards.
GTCGGTGCGCTGTTCAACACCGTGGCCGAGAAGAAGATCGCGGTGCTCGGGTTCGCCTTCAAGAAGAACACGAATGACACCCGCGAATCGCCGGCCATCGCCGTCTGCCGCGATCTGCTGGCCGAGCATGCGCGCCTGTCGGTCTACGATCCCAAGGTTGATCCGGCTGATATCCGGCGGGAATTCCACGGTCCCGACGGCGCGGCGGATGCCCGGCTGTCAGTCGCGCCGGATGCGTATTCGGCCTGCGAAAAGGCGCATGCCGTTGTGATTTTGACCGAGTGGGATGAATTCAAGAGCCTGGATTTCGCGCGGGTCCATGCGTCGATGCAAAAGCCGGCGTTCATCTTCGACGGCCGCAATCTCCTCGACCTGGCGCGACTGCGGGCGATCGGCTTCCACGCGTCCGGCATCGGCAAGGGTTAGGAACCTGTCGGGTTTCGCCCGACAGACTGCTGCGACGGCACGAACTGTCGCTGAAGGCGAAGTATCCGCTGCCGGCTGCGGAGGGGCAGGAGACCGTTGCGCCGGCCCGTGACAATGCCGGCACGCGCCCGGGCGCAATTTCCGCGGCACAGATCGCAAAAGATCTGGAGTTCGTATTGGGCCAGATAGTGGAAGGCGAGCTGGACATCGGACAGCACCCGCTGCTCCTCTTCAGGCCCGGCCTCCGCGTCCCCGAGCACCCGCCCGGCGATGGCAAGGACCGCCTGTTCGCCGGAAACAAAATAGTGGAGCAGCGGATTGTGCGTGCACGGACAGGTTTCTTCGAGGGAACGGCACAGCATCGGGTAGCGGGCAAGCCAGCGGCGCGGGGCGGGGGAATGGATTGCGGAGAAGAACGAGTCGAGCGTCCGGTCCATCATAAACACGAGCGTGTCGGGATTGCCGAGCGGGGACGTGGCCGTCTCGGCTCGCAGGAGAACTTCCCAGCAGGTCTTGATCATCGGCCGCAATTCGGCAAGCGCCTCTAGGAATTGCCGTCTCATGAGCCCGAATATGCCACACGGGCCTTCCCGTCGCTCTGCATGTCTTGGCGAAGCGTGCGCATCCCTTGGCAGGGCCTGGCTGCGCGGCGCACCTGATCCCCCGCGTTGCTGGAGAGCAACGGCCGCGCAATTCTGGCGAGGACCTGCCGGCGCCGGAATAATCCGGTCCGTGGCAAGCATGCTGGAGGAAACGCAAAGCGCAGGCCGCCGCCGGGAAGCCCTCCTGGTTAAGGGGAGGCGTCCCTTCGCCTGAACATCCGGAGTTCGCGTCTTATTTCCTATGTCCAAATCGCCTGGCGAGCAGGAGCAGGCAGCCTGCCCCATAGAACCAGAAACTCGGCGCGCCGCCACCGCCGCCGCCGCCCGTGCTGCCTCCGCTGGAGCTGCCCCCACCAGTATTTGCGGGATTGACGGTCAGGCTGGCGCTGCTGCTCGTCGCCGATCCGACCAAGTTTGTCGCGGTGACTGTGTAATTGCCAGCGTTGGCTGATTGCGCGTTGCTGATCGCAAGCGACGCCGACGTGGCGCCGCTGATCGCCGTCCCGCCAAGGTACCACTGGTAGGTCGGCGAAGGCTTGCCGGAGGCGGCAACGGAGAACGACGCGCTTCCGCCCGCCGTCACCGTCTGGTTTTGCGGTTGGGTCGTGAATGCTGGCGCTGCCGGAACCACTGCCAGGCGGATCGCATGGTTGGACGCATCGGCAATGTAAACATCGCCCGTGCTGCTCACCGCCACGCCCGTGGGGAAGTTAAGACGTGCTGCAGTGCCGATGCCGTCTGTTGTGCCGCTCGAACCGGCCGAACCGGCGAGTGTGCTGACCGCATCGTTGGGGGTAATTCCCCGAAGAGTATGATTATCCGTATCTGCGACATAGAGATTACCGGACCCATCCACAGCGACACCGCATGGGTAGGTGAATTTCGCCTGGCTGCCGGGGCCATCGGTGGTGCCGGAGCCCAACAGTACTACCGTGGGCGGCGCGGACCCTACTACAGTCGACGCACGGATTAGCAAAGTCGGAAGCACCACCTCGCCCCCCGCAACCGTGGTTACGACGCCGCTTGCCAACACATCCTTTCGAATGGCACTGTTGACCGAATCCGCAACGAATAGAGTGCCAGACGCATCCAGGGCCAGTCCTTGCGGTCCCCAGAACCGCGCGGCGGACCCGGTGGCGTCACTGAAACCGGTGGAACCGGCTGCGCCCGCAATGGTGCTGACAGCACCGGCGGTGCTGACCTTCCGAATCGTGTCGTTCAGGGTGTCCGCCACATAGACGTTTCCGGACGAATCGACGACGATTCCCGAGGGTCCGCTGAAGCGCGCGGCCGAACCGGTCCCGTCGGTGCTGCCTGCTGAGCCGGCCAATCCTGCCAGCGTCGTGACAGCTCCCGCTGAAGTCACTTTCCTGACCGTATCGTTGTCCGTGTCGGCGACATAAAGCACGCCGGCGCTATCGACTGCGATTCCGCTCGGATGTCTGAATTGGGCCGCAGTGCCGGAGCCGTCGGCGCTCCCGGCGACGCCGGTCTGTCCGGCAAGCGTCGTGACAACTCCGGCGCTCGTGATCTTGCGAATGACCTGGTTGACAGTGTCCGCAACGAAGACGTTTCCGGACGAATCAAGGGCGAGATCGGAAGGCGAATTGAACCGTGCCGCGGTGCCTGTCCCATCGGTGCTGCCGCTGGTCCCGGGAAGTCCGGCGAACGTCACGAGGGCATAGGGCGTATTCACCACGAGGACGGACGGTGTGGTGGTGACGGCGCCTTGCGAGTTCGTTATGACACATTGGAAGGAATCGCCGTTCATTGCAGCAGTAACCGAGGCGATCGAGAGTGTCGCCGTCGCGGTTCCTGAGTAAGAGGCGGTATCGCTCAGGTTGGTCCAGGTGGAGCTGCCGGCCGCCTCGCGCTGCCATTGGTAGGTCGGAGCCGGGAAGCCGGAAGCTGTCACGGAGAACGTGGCTCCGTGTCCCGGGGTCGTTGTCGTGCCGGACGGCTGGGCCGAGATTGTCGGCGCGGCCGGCGTGCCCGATTGCAAAGTGAGGACCGTGGCCGAGTAGGGGGCAAACGAGGCTGTGAAGCTCGTGTCTCCGTTGCTGAGGCTCGAGGTGGCAACGTCCGGCGAGCCGGTGCTGGTTCGCGCGGAATCGTCCTGCGGGATGCCGTAGGAATATACCGTCACGGTCGGCAGAGGGAGGACTCCTGTCAGGCTGATGCTTGCCGTGAACGTGCTTGTGGGGCTTTTATTGATTACAAGAAGACGCACAGATCCATCGGCGGCGTTGCGGGCACCATACACGGGCAGAAGGGTGTTGCTGCTTGTTGCCTTTATCACGGTGTCACCCCCTTGCACAAAGTGCGTCATCAGCTTCATCATGTAATAGACCGGGAAGGGATCGTAGGCGGTCGTCTCCGCGGGCGTGCTGAGAGACGTGATCGACGAGATAATGCCGTAGTCGCCATTGAGGCGCCAACCATAGAGCGAGGAACTCATGTTGCCGGTCAGTGCCGTTCCTGCGTCGTTTGTCGGTGGACCGTTGCGGAAAGCCCACCATGCGTAGCTGTTAAATTCAGTCTGGAGGATGTTGCCAAAGCTGTCGGCGTAGAAAAGACCGTTCACCAGGCTGTTTGCCTGTTTGCCCGGGTTTTCGTTCACAGAGTTATTTTCACCGATGAGCAGCTCCGTGCTTGCAGATCCGGATCCGATATAGTCGTTCAATTCCTGCCGCAACGACTGGGCGTCGGCGGCCCAGGAACTGTTGATGCCAGAAATGCCGTTCTCGGGCGCCATCAGCAGCGCACTATCGCTTTCAGATCCCGGATTCTGCTCGTAGCGATGATAGGTGAGGAAATCGGGCGTGACTCCCAACGTCTTTAGCGTGCTGAGCAAGACGGGCCCCCATCCGTAATGGGTGGCGCCGGTCCTCGGATTCACCGCGGCGTGCGCGTGACTGGTTCCGTTGCCGTTTGCGTAGGTGTCCTCCCCTGCGGGAATCACGACGCCGATCTTGATGGTCGGATCGACCGC
>PMKA01000484.1 GCA_003157575.1 Opitutia bacterium | reverse complement strand
TGGCGGCAATCTTCGACTGGCGGTGTCTCGCCGGTCAAAGGGCGGCGCCACCTCTGGCCGCGGCAATTGGAGGGGGAGAACCGATTCGGCGGCCGCCTCGGTGGCCTGGACCCCGCCGGACCCTCCGCCTTTGGCTGCGGCCTCAGGGTTGCGAACATCGAAGACGGTGACCAGTTGGTCGATGCGGCCGGTGAGTTTGAAGGTCCAGCCGCGATGGATACATGGCAGCGTCAACGGCACTTCAAACGCGGCGTCCGCCCTCGTCTGGTCATGGTTCTTCGCCGCAACCTCCGTCTCCGTCCGCGCCCGGAGCCGCGCATGCCATTCCTGGCCGAGCTGGGCGCGCCACAAGCCGGACGACCCGCCCTGGCCGGCATCCCGCGGACCGAGTGTGAAGCCGGCGAACTCGCCGACACTCATCGCGCAGGTGCGGTCATCGAGGGAAAAGTACATCCGGAGTTCCATCCAGCAGAATTTCGGTGTGCGTGCGGAGGTAATCTTCCAGGCGCCGGATAAGACCGGCGACCGCGGGCGGCGGGGTTGTCTGCGTCGCGACCGGCTGATTCAGCACAACTGCCACGGCGGCGCGTGTCGCGGGGGGCAGGCCCCGCCACCACTCCTGCTTGACCGGATATCCTTCGTCCCGCGCGAAGCAGTAAAGCGCCTTCAGATAGACGGCGTCGGGCCGGGCAGCCACGCCGAAAGCGGCGAGAGTCTGGCGGAGCAACGCGTAGACGCCGGCGCGACTTTCCTCGTGGACGGGATTCCGCGCGATGATTGCGGCGAAGACCGATGCCAGGCGCAGGGCGTCGTAGCTGCGTCCGATGGCGTCATGCCGTGCGATCAGGCGCGCCTCCTTGAGAAACCAGGTCCGTCCCTGGTTGGAGGATTCAAGCAGAAAGTCCGCTTCATCGAACAGGTCGAGATTCGGCGACGTGGTTGCGGGTTTTGTGGTGAGACGTCTCAGGCAGAGCAGCCCGCCATGCACCGCCGAGAAGATTGTGAGCTGTTGAAAGCGATCGGCCGGGGGTTGCCGGGAGAGAACGATCGCCTCGGTCTGAAGCAGCTGGCCAGGCATGGTTTGGTGGTCGTTCCGCCGCGGTGGCAAACCTCCGGGCTGGCGAGGCGCCGCCTCAGACGCTGCTGACGTCTTGAGGCGATCGAGAAACGAGCGGGGGCTCGGGCGGGCGTCTGGCGGGAACGGGAGGGATCACGGTGCCGCCGGAGATCACCATCTTCATGCCGTCGCCGACGGACATCTCCAGATCGATGATCTCCTCGGGAGGAAGCAGAAGCATGAACCCGCTCGTCGGATTCGGGGTGGTTGGAACAAACACGGTCCAGAGCTCCCGGGCGGTCTTCACCTGCGCCTCGCCCTGGGTCCGGTTGGTGAGGAATCCGATCGTGTAGGAGCCCGGGCGGGGAAACTGGACGAGCACGACCTTGGAGAAAAGGTTGCGGTTCTGCGTGGAAAACGTCTCCACGATCTGCTTCACCGTGTTGTAGACCGTATTGACGCCGGGGATACTCTGGATGAAGCGCTCGGCCAGTCCGCCGAGATACTGCCCGAAGACGTAGCGGGAGAGGTATCCCAGGGTGGTGATGATCACCAGGACGATGATTGTCGCGAGGATGTTCCAGAGGATGGTGTACTGCGCGAGGCTCGCCGGCAGCAGGGGTTGGAAGATCGGCCGGAAGCCGCCTCCGATCCACCCGAACAGAAGGTTGAAAACGTACAGGGTGGCTGCCAGGGGAGCGAGCAGCAGGAGGCCCGAAAGAAAGGCGTTGCGGACGAGAGTGAAGGAGCGCTTGTTCATGAAAGTGGGTGAGCGGGGGATTTTGCGGAATGCAGGACGGAAGGCACGTAAAATCCCGGTCAGACCGGCGTCATGACCGCCGCCAGAGGGATTGCACGCCGCGGCATTTCAGGGCAGACCGTTCCCGAATGGAGCGCATCCTCTATGTCCTCACAGGGCCAACGGCCGTCGGGAAGACCGAATGGGCGCTGCGCTGGGCGGAATCGTCCGGGGCCGAGATCGTGTCGTGCGATTCGTTGTTGTTTTACCGCGGAATGGACATCGGAACGGCGAAGCCGGGCGCCGAGGAGCGGCGGCGCGTTCCCCACCACCTTATCGACATTCTCGACGTCACAGGGACATGGGATGTGGTGCGCTATGTGAACGCGGCGCGGGCGGCGTGCGAGGACATCCATGAGCGGGGCCGGCGGGTGCTGGTGAGCGGAGGGAGCGGGTTTTATCTCAAGGCGTTTTTTGCGCCCGTGGCAGACGACGTTGAGGTTCCCGCCGAGGTGCGCCGGTCGGTGGGGTCCCGGCTTGAGCGGGACGGGCTGGCGGGGCTCGTCGAGGAACTCCGGGCGGTCAATCCGGGTGGACTGGGATCCCTGGATGTGCGCAATCCCCGGCGCGTGGTGCGCGCACTCGAACGATGCCTGGCGTCGGAGCGAACGCTGGCGGATCTTGCGGAGGCATTCGCGCGGCAGCCGGCGCCTTTTGCGGACTGGCAGGTGAAGGTTGTCCAGCTTGACCGGCCCCGGGCGGAGCTCGATGCGCGCATCGACGTCCGCGTCCACCAGATGCTGGCGGCAGGTTTGGTTGAAGAGGTGCGACGGCTGGTCGCAGCCGGGTTGAAGACGAATCCGAGCGCCGCAAAGGCGATCGGCTATCGGGAGACAATCGCCTGTCTCGAAGGCAAGATCCGCGAGGACGAACTGGCATCCTTGATCGGGAAGAACACCCGTGCTCTCGTGAGAAAACAGCTCACGTGGTTTCGCACGCAACTGCCGCCACATGCCATCCTGCCCGCAGGCGGATCCGATCCCGAAGGGCTGTTTGGCGTTTAACCTCGCGTCTCGGTGCGGCCCGGCATCAGCAGTTGGTCACTCACGCGTCTGCCGGCGGAATGGCGGCCGGGCCGTCCGGGGTTTCGGGCGGGACGCGAGAGAGGTCGTAAATCACGAGGTGCGTTGCGATGATCAGCGGAACGAGGAATGTCGGGAACATGCTGCAGGGCAGGAGCCGGAATCCCGTGATCTGCCATGGCTGGACGAAGCCGAGGCGGACGAGGGTGGCGGAGAGCAGCAGGACGTTGAACAGACCGATCGTGTTCCAGATGACGAATGCGTGGCGTTGAAACGACGCGCTCAGCGGCAGGACGACGATCGCAAGGGCAAGCGCGCCGACGAGGATCTCACCCCAACCGCCGGGCACGGTCAGAGCGTCCGGCAGCCAGCCCCGCCGGAAGAAGATGAGAAAAGCAAAGGCGATCAGGCGCGAGACATGCAGCAGGATGAGGACGCGGAGATCGACGGTCTTCAGCCAGGCGCGGACGGAGGGGATTCCGAAGCAGGCCGCGAGGACAAGGGCTGTCAGGCCGAGCAGGAGTCCTGGCAAGGCGGGCGCCGGGAGTTTCTGGAGCAGGCCGAGGCGGCCGGCGACGAGCGCGGCAAGGAACCAGGTCCAGAGAACGAGACGGATCAGTGTGCGCACGGAATTCAGGATTGCGGCGGGGGGCTGCGGTCAATCGGGCAGCGAGACGTGATAGCGCTCGAGCGAGCTGCCCTCCAGGAGGTGAAGGGCGGAGATTGAATTCTGGAGGGTGATCCGCGCCTGGAGCTCGGCGACGCGGGCGTTCTCCAGGTCCGACTGCGTCTGGAGGACATCGCGGCTGGTGACCAGCCCGGCGGAGAAACGGGCGTTCTCGAGGTCGTATTCCCTCGCGCTGAACTGGGCGGCGAGCGCGGCGATCTTCACCTTCTCGCTGTTGGTTTCGACGGCCCTGACGGCAGAACGCACCTGCACGAGGATGCTCTGCTCCAGCTGGCGGACGAGCAGGGACTGCTGGTTGAGGACGGAAAGGCTCTGATGATAACGCGCCTTGTCGCTCACGCGTCCCCATGGATAGCTGACCGTGAGATCGAGCTCCCACGAATTGTTGTCGCGATTCGCCATGCTGTCGAAGGCGTCGTAGCTGCTTCCGCGGGCGCCGTTGAATCCCAGGACGGCCCCGGCGTTGACGGTTGGCTTAAGGGCGTTTTTGGCGACCGCCAGGTCGAGCCGCAGCTGGTCCAGCTGCATCTTCGCGGAGATGTAGTCCGGCTTGTGCTGCATCGCGAGCTGGTAGGATGACTCGATCACCGGCAGCTGGCCTGTGAAATCGTCGAACTTCACGTCGCCCAGCACCGCGTCCAGCTCGAAGCGGCCGATGAGGGCGAGCAGCGCGTCGGACGTATCCTTCACCGATTTTTCGGCCGAGATGACATTGCTGCGGGCATTCGCCACGCCTACCTGTGCCTGGAGGACGTCGACGTCGGTGGCGGTGCCGACGGTCTTCTTTGCCTGCGCCTCCTCNNGTAGACGCGGAGCTGTTCCCGGGCGTAGACCAGATTGTAATAATCGGTCTCGGTCTGCTGGACGATGTTGAGCGCCTGGGCGCGGAAGTCGAAGCCGGCCCGCGTCAGGCCGATCTTTGCGCGGTTGAGCGCCGCCGTCGTGACCGCGATGCCCGCGCCGCGAAGGAGCGGTTGCGAGACGCTAAGCGTGAGGTCCGAGTTATAGACCGGGTTGTAGAAACTCGTGGCCGACTGTGGATCCGTCCTGGAGCGGGTCAGGTCGGTGCTGATGTTCACGGTTGCGCCGGTCTTGAGCAACTCGGTGATGGCGAGGCGGGCGTCGCGGGCATCGCTCTTGACGCCGGGGATGGTGCCGGAGGCGACAGTATTGGAATGGCTTTGGGTGCCGTTCAGCGAGAGGGTCGGGTCAAAACCGCCCCGCGCGATGTCGACCGAATCCTTGGCCATGGATGGGCTGTACCGCTGGATCTCGACATCAAAACCGTTTTGCATCGCCCGCTGGACGCATTCTTCAAGCGACAGCGGAGGGACAGTCGGAGGGACGGCCGTCGGGGCGGGGGCGGCGGCCGGGGTGGACGGCTGAAGGGCGTCCTGTGCGCGACCGGGCAGGCAGAGGCCGGCGAGCAGGGCGGCTGCGGCGAGAGAAGAACGAAAGCGGTTCGACATAAGAAAGGAGGGGACTTCAGAGTCTAAAAAGCAGAGCATTGGCAGGGAACGCAACCGGATGATTCTGGAATCTGCCGGGCGGGGTGAAGACAATTCATCCTCCCGTCCGCTGGACGCGGATCCATGCATGGAGTCCGGTGCGAACTGGACATGTGACGCCGCGCCCCGGGGAAAGTTTCGCGAAGGGGAACCTCGTGCGCGGAGCCAGCGGGTGCGCCAGGTGCGGGAAAGCGAAGCGGTCATGACGCCGTCGAGCCTGCATGACGCCCGGGCCGTGTTGAAGAGTTTTGGACCGG